>JBOGTX010000444.1:0-3620 GCA_050695695.1 Chloroflexota bacterium | reverse complement strand
CACCCGTACCTCGGCGCCGCCCTGCTCGATGAATCGCGCGGCGTTGCTCAGCAGGTTGATGACGATCTGACGCAGGCGGGTCCGGTCGGCGAAGATCGGCGGCAGGTCGGGCGGGATCGCCGCCGTGAGCGACAGACCCTTCTGGGTATAGAGGACCTGGACGGTATCCATCGCCTCGGCGATCGTCGTCTGGATCGGGATCAGGTCGCGGTGGAGACCCATATGCCCGGCCTCGATCTGGCTCAGATCGAGGATGTCGTCGACCAGATCGGAAAGGTGGCGCGCGTTGCGGTAGATCGCGACGGCGTCCTCGCGATAGGCAGCTGGTAAGGGGTGTCCGTCGTAGGACTGGGGCGAGGTGACCATCATCTCGCTGAAGCCGATGATCAGGTTGAGTGGGGTGCGCAGCTCGTGGCTGACGTTGACGGCGAACTCCGACTTGAGCTGCCGCGCCTGGTTCGCCGCCCGGCGGGCGCGCTCGAGCTCGCGATTGACCTGATCGAGTCGGTCGAGGGTTTCGTTCAGGCTCTTGACGGTGCGTCCGAGCTCTCCCTGACGCTCCTTCAGAAGCAGATTCACCGATCGAACGTCCAGGTAGTTCTGCCACGACCAGCGGAGCGCGATCAGGAGCGGCCGCAGGGCGAGCCAGCTCAGCCCGGCGGCGGCCCAGAGGAGCAGGGCATCGCTGAGTCGAACGCCGGAGCCGAGCCCGAAGAGGCGCAACGGCTCGCTTGACACGAGAACGGCCGTCCCGACGATCGCCAGGACCGCGCCAACCGCCGGGCCGATCAGAAAACCGGCGATCAACACGACGACGGCGAACCAGGGCAGGATCGCCGTTTCCGGAAGGAACGTCAGCGCGAGGGCGAGGATGCCCAGCGAGCCGAGCACCAGCAGGTAGGCCGCGACCCGGAACCATCGCTGGCTGGCGCGGTAGGTCAGGGCCGACAGGGTGAGCAGGCCGAAGACCGTCCCCACCGACGCGCTGCTGACCTGCCCGAAGATGGTTGGCACGAGCGGGACCGCGACCAAACCGACGAAGAACAGCGCGAGCGAGACCTCCCGAAGGGCAAGCTCCCGCATGTCCGCGAGGCCGCTATCGGTCCAGAAGTCATCCGCGGTGGCGCCGACCGACTGGCTTTCCATGGTATCCATCATGGGCGTTCCTTTTTCAGAGCAAAGGTTGGTGCCCGCATCCGTTCAAATGTTTGTCTTCTCGGTCTCGCTGGCGATCAGTATAATCGGGACATTCCACGAAGGGCGAGAGGTGCACGGCCATGCGGTATCGAACGCTGGGGCGAACTGGAATCAAAGTCTCCGAGATCGGGCTCGGGTCGTGGGAGCTCGGTGGAAGCTACTTTCTGCGCGATCGGAGCAGCGCCGGGAACGACCCGGCCGGCTATGCCGACGTGGCCGAGCAGGAGGCGGTCGCGACGGTCCACTGGGGCCTCGAGCACGGCTTGACCTTCATCGACACCGCGCCGATTTACGGGGACGGCGAGAGCGAGCGACGGGTGGCGCGGGCGCTGGCCGGTCGGGCCGAGCCGGTGACGGTCGAGACGAAGCTTTGCGTCTTCGCCGAGAATGGTGGCTACCGCCGGGTCTTTACTCGGGACGTGGTTTTGCGCGAATTCGAGAAGAGCCAGCAGCGACTGGGAGTGGACGTGATCGACGTCGATCTGCTTCACTCGCCGAGCCGCCAGGAGTTCGGCAATGGCGAGTCGTTGGCGGCGCTTCTCGAGTTGAAGCGGGCCGGGAGGGTCCGCTGGATCGGTATCTCGTCGAGCTACGACCTCGCGCACACCGTCGAGCTGGTCGAGACCGGGCACCTCGACGTCCTGCAGATTCCGCTCAGCCTGATGCGTCCGGAGTGGGCGGAGGTCCTCGCGGCGTGTCGACGCCACGAAACCGGCGTCGTCGTGCGTGAGCCACTGTTCAGCGGGTACCTCACCGGTCGCCTCGGCGAGGACACCGTCTTTTCCAAAGACGACCAGCGCAGCATCTGGGGACGCGAACGGCACCTGGAGAACCTGCGCCGGGCGAATCTCTTCAAGTTCCTGGCGAACGAGCACCGCACGCCGGCCCAGGCCGCGCTGACGTGGATCCTCTCCTTCGCGGAGGTCTCGGTGGTGATCGCGGGGTCGGCGAACCGTGCCGAGCTGGCGGAGAACCTGGCGGTCTCCGACCAGCCGAGTCTCGACGCCGAAGAGATCGAGCGAGTGGCGGCGGTGCATCGCGCGACCCATCTGGCATCAGTTTGATGCCGGTCCAGAATTCTACCGGGCAAGCGGCACGCTTGCCCCCTCTCCCTCTGGGAGATGGCGGGGGTGAGGGTCGGTGTCCGGCGCGTCTCGTCGGACGCCGGACCCTCACCCTAACCCTCTCCCAGAGGGAGACGGGATAGCGGGCCGGTGCGGATTGCCTTCAACGCGCAGCTCCTCAGCTTCGACCAGGGGTATCGGAGCGCCGGCATCAGCCGCTATACCGAGCACATGCTCGCGAGCCTTGCGCCGCTGCTCGGGGGCGATTCTTGCTATGCGTTCGTCGGGCCGGGGGTGCCGATGGATGCCCCGGCCCTTGGCGGGCTGCGGGTCATCCGAACCGGATTGCCGACCGAGCGGCCCATCGTCAGGATACTCTGGGAGCAGATGGTGCTGCCGCTGGCCCTGCGCCGCTTGAACGTCGACCTCGTCCACGCGCCGGCCTACGTCGCGCCGCTCGCGTTTCCCGGCGCGTCGGTCGTGACGTTCCACGACCTCAGCTTCTATCTGATGCCCGACGCGTTCAATCGATCGAACCGCGTCTACCTCCAGAACTTCAGCCGGTGGACGGCGCGACGCGCCCGGCGGTCGATCGCGGTGTCGGAGTCGACGCGACAGGACATGGTCCGTTTGCTCGGGGTTTCGCCGTCGACAATCGACGTGGTGTACAACGGGATCGACGAATGCTTTCGACCGGAGCCGGACCCGCGGCGAATCGAGCGCTTTCGCCAGGCGAAAGGGCTGCCCGAGCGCTTCATCCTCTTTCTAGGGACGATTGAGCCCCGGAAGAACGTTCCGGCTCTCGTCCGTGCCTACGCGCGGGCGCGCCAGCGCGGGGTGAGCGCGCCGCTGGTGATCGCCGGCGGCCAGGGTTGGGGTGGTGAGTCGATCGCCCAGATCGTCGAGGAGCTGGGGCTGGCGGGCACTGTACGTTTAACGGGATTTATCCCATCAGACGAGCGCCCGCTATGGTATAATGCGGCCACGCTGTTCGCTTACCCGTCGCGTTACGAAGGTTTTGGCCTTCCGGTGGCCGAGGCGATGGCCTGCGGCACCGCGGTCGTCGCCTCCAACCGGTCGTCGTTGCCAGAAGTCGTCGGAGATGCCGGGGCACTGGTCGATCCGGACGACGTGGCCGCCCTGGCCGACGCGCTGGTGACGGTCGCTGGCGATTCGGCGCTGCGCCGGGAGCTGGCGGCGCGTGGACTGGAGCGTTCCCAACGCTTTACCTGGGACGCGGCCGCGAGGGCAACGTTGCGATCGTATCGAACCGCGTTAGCCGTTCCTCCGGCGGCACTCCCTGGCGTGAAACGAGACTGAGAATTGGCGATGGCGCGTAAGCGGGCCATGGTTCTACCG
>JBOGTX010000443.1:0-6879 GCA_050695695.1 Chloroflexota bacterium | reverse complement strand
AGTACGCAAGGCTTACCGTAAGCTCGCCTTCCAGTTTCATCCCGATCGCAACCCCAGCGCCGATGCCGATGCGAAATTCAAAGAGATCAACGAGGCGTACGAGGTTCTGAGCGACGCTCAGCGCCGCCGTGAGTACGATCAGTTTGGACACCAGGGGGCGACCGCTGGCGCGGCGGGCTTCGGCGGGTTCACCGGATTCGGCTTCGACGAGATTTTCGAGACCTTCTTTGGCGGCGCGACGCGGACGTCCGGTGGACGGCGTGCTCAACGCGGGGCCGATCTTCGGGTCGACATGACATTGTCTTTCGAAGAGTCGGTCTTTGGCTGCGAGAAGACGGTCGAGGTTCCGCGCTGGGAGCGCTGCGCTCGCTGCAATGGCAACGGGGCCGAGCCCGGCACCGAGCCCAGTCGATGCCCGACCTGCCACGGCTCCGGCGAGATCCGACGGGTGCAGCAGTCGGTCATCGGACAGTTCGTCAGCGTGACGGTGTGCGACCGCTGCCGGGGCGAAGGGCGCGTCATCCTGACTCCCTGCACCGAGTGTCGCGGAACCGGCCGCACCCGTTCCTCGCACCGGGTGCTGGTGACAATTCCGGCGGGCATCGACGATGGCCAGCAGATTCGCCTGCCCGGCGAGGGCGAGCAAGGGATGCACAGCGCGCCGGCCGGCGATCTTTACGTGGCCGTCTCGGTCACCCCTCACCAGTCACTCAAGCGCCAGGGCGTCGACCTCATGTACGATCTGGCGATCAACGTCGCCCAGGCGGCGCTCGGAGACGAAGCCGAGGTGCCAACTCCCGAAGGGCCACCCACGCGGGTCAAGATTCCCGGTGGCACCCAGGCCGGGCGGGTCATTCGCGTCAAGGACCGTGGGGTTCCTCACCTGCGCGCCGGCGGACGCGGCGACATCCTGGTCCGGGTTCGCGTCACGATCCCCCAGCATCTCACCGACGAGCAACGCGACCTGTTCATGAAGCTCGCGAAAACTCTTGGCCCCGAGCCGCGCGACGACAAGGGCTTCTTCGAAAAGGTCAAAGAAGTCTTTGGCGGGGAATAGCACCGTGCGCTGGCTAGAGCTCGCCTCACGGGTCGATGGCGAGGCGGTCGAGGCGGTGAGCGAAGTATTTTCTCGGGTCGCCTCGGGTGGCGTCGTCGTTGAGCCCGACGTTTCCCCTGGATCGGACGATGGCTTCGCGGTTGGTCCGCTCGCGACGGTGCGTGCCTACGTCCCGCTCGATCCCGAGACGGCCGGGAAGCAGCGCACGGTCGAGGAAGCGCTCTGGCACCTTCGGGCGATCTGGCCAGTGGGCGAGCTCACCACCCGGGAAGTCGACGAAGAGGACTGGGCCAACGCCTGGAAGAAGCACTACTCGGTGTTTCGGATCGGGCGCCGGATCGTCATTCGGCCGTCCTGGCTGGATTATGTCGCGTCCCCGGATGACGTGATCGTGTCGATCGATCCCGGCGTCGCCTTCGGAACCGGCCTTCACCCGACGACCCGGCGCTGCCTGGAAGCGATCGAGGACGCCCTGCGGCCTGGCGACGAGGTTCTCGACGTCGGCACTGGCTCCGGCATCCTGGCGCTGGCCGCGGCGGCGCTCGGCGCCCGGCGCGTCATCGCCACCGACGTCGATCCGGTCGCGGTGAGTGCCGCGCGAGCCAACGTTGCCCGTGGCGCGCTCGCCGATCGCATCCAGGTCATCGAAGGAAGCGCCACGGCGGTGGCGGCGCGCCCGGAGTTCGGGGTCGTGGTGGCGAACATCATCGCCCGGGTCATTCTGGACCTCGCACCCGATCTGGTCGCCCGACTGCGCCCGGATGGGGTGCTCGTCGTCGGCGGCATTATCGCCGACCGTGCCGACGAGGTCGCCCGGGAGCTAGCGCGGCTCGGTTTGGAGGCGACGCGTCTGGTCGACGGCGATTGGTCGGTGTTCGTCGCGCGGCGCTCCCTGGCATCCTGACGTGCAACGCTTCTTCCTCCCTGCCGAGCGCGTCAGCCACGGGCAGGTCGAATTTCTACCCGAACAGGCGCGTCAGATCGCCGTGGTGCTGCGTCTCCGACCGGGCGATCGCGTCGCGGTGCTCGACTACCAGGGCTGGATCTCCGAGGTCGAGCTCTCGCGGGTCGCGCCAAACGCGGCGGGCGGTGTGGTACGGTCGCGGACACTGGCGCCGAACGAGCCACGAACGAAGCTGACGCTCTATCCGGCCCTGCTAAAATCGGATAAGCTAGAGTTGGTTCTGCAAAAGTGTACCGAGATCGGAGCGAGTGGATTCGCGCCGACGATCTGCGATCGCTGCAACGTGGGCTCGATCATCTCGGAGAACCGACGGCTTCGCTGGGAGCGAATTTTGGTTGAAGCGGCCGAACAATGCGAGCGCGGACGAATCCCGCAGCTCCACCCGGCGATGATCTTTCCGCAGGCGTGCGAGCAGGCGAGCAGTCGTGGCCTCTCGTTCATCGCCCAGGAAAGGGACGATCGGCCGAGCCTGCGTGCCGAGCTATCCTCCCGGATCGCGGCGGCCGGCGCGCGCCCATTCGCGATGAACCTTTTCATCGGACCCGAGGGGGGATTTACCGACGAGGAGCTAGCCGTGGCGCGCTCCTACGGAATCATCGGGGTCGGCCTTGGGCCGCGCATCCTGCGGGCCGAGACGGCGGCGTTCGCCGGGACGACGCTCGTGATGGCCCTGGCGGGAGATCTGGAGTAAATCGATTATGAGCCACCGATCGAATCGAACGATCGCGTTGACGACCCTCGGCTGCAAAGTCAATCAGTCCGATTCGGACGAATGGCTTCGCCAGTTCGTCGCGCGGGGCTACGACATCGTCGACTTCAACGCGGTCGCCGACGCGTACGTCGTCAACACATGTTCGGTAACTCACGTCGCGGACCGTAAGTCGCGCCAACTGCTGCGCCACGCGCGGCGGCAGAATCCGGCCGCGCTGGTCGTCGCGACCGGCTGCTACGCCTCGGTGGCGCCCGAAGAGGTCGCTCGGATGGTCGAGGTTGACCTGGTGATCGGCGATCAGGGCAAGCCGCGGCTGGTCGAGACGGTGCACCAGGCGCTCGAAGGGGCCGAGGAACAGCCGTTGGAGACGCTGACCGGCCCGCTGCGCGCGTTCGGCCCACGACATCGTGGGTTCGTGAAGGTATCGGACGGCTGCAATAAGTTTTGCGCGTTCTGTATCGTGCCCTACGCGCGTGGCCGCACCCGGAGCGTCGAGTCGAATGCCGTGGTCGGCACGATCGACGCCCTCGTCGCCGATGGGTATCGGGAAGTGGTGCTGACCGCGGTGCACATTGGGAACTACGGCTTCGATCTCACCCCGCCAACGACGCTGGGCGCGCTGATCGACCGCGCCCTGGCGGAGACCGCCGTGGAGCGCCTGCGGATCTCGTCGATCGAGCCGGAAGACTTCGACGATCGACTTCTCACCCGGTGGTCCGATCCGCGCCTGTGCCGACACTTTCACCTGGCGCTCGACAGCGGCTGTGACGCGACGCTGGAGCGCATGCGGCGTCGCTATCGGGCGAGCGAGTACCGGAGTCTGGTTCGACGCATTCGAGCCGCGATTCCCGAGGTGGCGATCACGACCGATGTGATGGTCGGATTTCCCGGCGAGACCGATCAAGAGTTCGAAGTGAGCTATCAATTCGTGGCGGAGCAGGAATTCGCGCTCATTCACGTGTTTCCGTACTCGCCGCGTCGCCGGACGACCGCGTCGAAGCTGCCCGGATCGGTCGATCCCGAGACCAGGCAACGCCGGACTGACCAGATGCTGACGCTGGCGCGCGAAAGCGCGTCCCACTTCCGCCAGCGATTTGTCGGACGCACCGTGTCGGTTCTGTTCGAGCAGCCGGCGCCAGTTCGGGACGGGCCGCCCGCCTGGGAAGGTCTGACCGACAATTACCTGCGGGTGCGCGCTCCGAGCGAGCGCGACCTTGCCAACTCGATTCTGAGCGTCTGCCTGGACGGCGTCGAGGACGACGCGCTGGTTGGGCATCTCGTCGGTCCACCATCCGACCCGGCGACGAGACTGGCTTGCCGCGTGGAGCTGACGTCGGCCAGTCGCTGAGCCAGCGCGCGTGAGTTTCCTTGGTAGGGGGTGACCTGACCGATGCCATGCCTTTTTTGCGAGATCGGGGCCGGAAGGATACCATCTGACGTCGTGTACCGCGGCCCAGAGGTCACCGCGTTTCGCGACATCAACGCCCAGGCTCCGACCCACTTGCTGATCATTCCAAATCGTCACATCGCCTCGATCGCGGACCTTGCCGAAACCGACGCGTCGTTGCTGGCCAGGCTCGTGGCGGTGGCGAACGAGCTGGCGCGTCAGGAAGGCATCGCCGAGACCGGCTATCGGGTGGTCACGAATTGCGGGCCGAACGGCGGGCAGACGGTTCCCCATCTCCACCTACACCTGCTGGGTGGTCGCGCCATGGGCTGGCCTCCAGGCTGAGCCTGGCCGTCCGTCCACCAGATTGACAGATCAGCGTCCCGACCATTTGGAGGATGAACATGGCGAACAAGAATCGGCCGGCTCGGATGGAAAAGAAGCCGAAAAAAGAAACCAAGCTCAAGAGCATCACGACCCACGAGGAAGCGCCGCCGGTCGTGGTGGAGGTGGTCAAGCGAAAGCGCAAGGAGCGACTCCCGGACGAGGACTAGTCGAGCGCGACGCCGAACGCCTGGCCTGGACCGTCCTGGGCGCGGCGTTCGTGGTTCTTTGCGCCCTGATCGTCGGAGTTCCCCAGGCGATCGATTGGTACTTCGCGCACGCGATGAGCGAGCACCCGGTCAAGCTGCAAGTGGTGAAGGGCACGACGCTCTGGCTTCCGTCCGGCGGCCGCCAGGAAGTAAATGCCGCGGATGGCGCGTCGATTGGCGATGGTGGCCAGGTCCGTACCGCGACCGATTCGAAGGCGTTCCTATCGCTTTTCGATGGCAGCAATGTCACGCTGTGGCCCGACACGACCCTTCGCGTCGTCAACTCGGACGCTACGACTTACTCCCCGAACGACACGCGATTGATCCTGGCCCAGGACCACGGTCACGCGCGCTACGCGGTCGCGATCGCGACGACGTCGTCGCGCCGCTTCGAGCTGCGGACGCCGCAGGCGAACGTCCTTTTGCGCGAAGGCAGCTACAAGGTAGACGTCAGCGACGCCGCGACGATCGTGACGGTGACCGTTGGCTCGGCGACGGTCAGCGCGGGCACCCACGCGGTTGAAGTCCTCCACGGGGAGTGGACCACCGTGAACGCCGGCGGTGAGCCTTCGAAGCCGGTCTCGTCCATGCACAGCCTGATCGCGGATGGTGACTTTAGCCACGGGTTCGAAGGGTGGCAGCCTGGATCCCGCGCCGTCGAGGACAACGTTCCGGGGCGGGTGACCGTTCAGGAGGAGTCGAATCAGCCATTCGTCGAGTTCGAGCGCTCGGGCTCGTCGAAGCACGCCGAAGACTTTATTCACCAGGCGCTTAATCAAGACGTGACCGACGACGGCGTCCTGCAACTGGACTTCCAACTGCGGATCATCGAGCAGACGCTATCGGGCGGGGGGATCCTCGGCTCGGAATACCCGGTGATCGTGCGGGTCCATTACCGCGATAGCGCCGGCAACGAACAGGAGTGGCTGCACGGCTTTTACATTCAGAACGACGACAATCATCCGACGCCGAGCGCCGATTCGGTCATTCCAAACCAGTGGACGGACGAGACCTTCAACCTTTTCGATTCGAGCGTCGTCTCGCCGCGACCGGCCGAGATTCTCTGGATCGAGTTCGCCGCGTCTGGCCACGGATTTCGTAGCGACGTCTCGCGGATCGACCTGCTCTCGGATTAGCCCCGGATCAGGATGAGTCTCGACCAACCGAGCGAACGCCCTTGATCCGTTCCAGTCGAGTCAGAATGCGGCTCAAGGTGCGAAGATTGGCGATCTCCAGCGTCGCTTTGATCGTCGCGGTGTGGTCCGGGTGCGTCACCGCACTGACCGACGTCATGTTCACCCGATCCTCGGCCACCAGCGCGGCGACGTCGCGCAGGAGCCCATCTCGATCCCACGCTTCGAGGCGAATCGCGGTTGGGACCACCGTCTGTTGCAAACGGCCCCACTCGACGCTGACCAGCCGCTCCTGATCGCGCAGGTTCCGCACGTTCGGGCAGTCGCGCCGATGCACGGTTACGCCGTTGCCCCGGGTAATGAATCCGACGACCGGGTCCCCAGGCACCGGGCTGCAACAGCGGGCCAGGCGAGTCAGGAGATCGCCGACGCCCATCACGTGCAGCCCTTCGATCACGTTCGAACCGGGAGCGACCGGCGCCGAGACCGGCAGCTCCTCCTCGGTCGCGGTGTCGCCGCCGGCGAGACGGACCGCGACCGTCTGGGGGCTGATCTCGCCGCAGCCAACCGCCGCGTACAGATCGTCGATCTTTTCCAGCTTGAAGTGCGAAAGGACGTCCTCGATCCTGGCCTGCGAAACGCCAAGGCGAGCGAGCTCCCGGTCGACCAAGTCTTTGCCACGCTCGATGTTGTCGGCACGTTCCTGGCGCTTGAACCACTGGCGAATCTTCTCCCGCGCGTGGGTCGTCTTGACGAAGCCGAGGCTCGAGTTCAGCCAGTCACGGCTGGGTCCGCGCGGTGCCTTCGAGGTCACGATCTCGACCACATCGCCGTTGTGGATCGGGTGGTCGAGCGCGACCAGACGACCGTTGACCTTCGCGCCGATACAGCGGTGCCCGATGTCGGTATGAATCCGGTAGGCGAAGTCCAGGGGCGTCGAGCCGGTTGGTAGCTCGCGCAGCTCCCCACGCGGGGTAAAGACGTAGATCTGGTCGCGGAAGACGTCGGACTTGAGCGACTCCACGAACTCCTG
>JBOGTX010000442.1:0-12014 GCA_050695695.1 Chloroflexota bacterium | reverse complement strand
CGTGAGGAGAGATGCCGGTGAAAATCGTTGCGGTCAAGTTGACGCCGCTGTCGGTGTTGCGTAGCTACCATACCATCGTCGCCGCTCCCAAACGAGCGATTCCGCCGGCCGACGCGCCGCCAACTCGCTCGTACTTCGGGTTGCTCGAGGTCCAGGCCGATAATGGACTCGTCGGCCTGGGCGAGGTGTCCGACGTCGAGCCATCCGACCTCAAAATCGACGAGACCCGACGCAAGATCGAGGACGTCCTCCTCGGCGCCGATCCCTTCGATCTCGAGCGGCTGACCGGGCGGCTCGCCCTGGGAAGCCTCGTCGATTGCGCGATCGATTCCGCGCTCTACGACCTTCAGGGCAAGGCGCTCGGCGCGCCCGCCCACGCCTTCGTCGGCGGCCTCTACCGCGATCGCGTCCTCGTCTCGTGGGTCGTCTACATCCGTCGGCCCGACCTGGTCGAACAAGAGATGGCCGAAATGGTTGGCCGAGGCTTCCAGGCGTTCAAGCTGAAGGTCGGCCTCGACGTCGACCACGACGATGCCTGCCTGGGGATCATGCGCGCGGTGGGCGGGCCGAGCGCCCAGATCAAGCTAGACGCCTCGGGCAATTGGACCGTCGAGCAGGCGATCGCCAACATCCGCCGCCTGGAGAAGCACGGCTTACAGGGCGTCGAGACGCCGACGAATCCGCGGGACGTGGCCGGGATGGCGAAGGTGCGGAAATCGGTTGGGGTGCCGATCATCGAGCACGTCGGCCGAAGCTTGACCTACGCCCTCGACGTGATTCGCCAGGAAGCAGTCGACGTGTTCAACGTCGCGACGGTCTCATCCGGCGGCATCTTCCGGGCAAAGAAGGTGCTCGCGCTCGCCGAGGCGGCCGGGATCCAGTGCTTGCTGGGAAGCACGGTCGAGCTGGGCGTCGGGACGGCGGCGCAGCTTCACCTCGCGGCGTCGAGCGCGATCGTGACCTATCCATCCGACCTGATCGGGCCGGCGATGTACGTGGACGACTACCTGAGCCAGCCGTTCAGCTACGACGCCGGCTGCCTGCCGGTGCCGACCGGTCCCGGGCTGGGCGTCGCGGTCGATCCGGCGCGGCTGGCGCGCCTGGGCTGATCCGGAGGCTCGGGAGCGTGCTCCGCAAGGTGTACTACGGCTGGATCGTCGCGCTGGCGCTGATGCTCCTCGCCTCGGTCAGCAATAGCGGCTCGTTCGCCTTCGGGATGTTCCTCCTCCCCATGGCCCAGCAGTTCGGCGCGGACCGCGCCGCCCTGTCGCTGGCCCCGACGATCAACCGCTGGCTAGCCGGTCTGCTCCAGCCGTTTGGCGGCTACCTTGCCGACCGATTCGGGCCGCGGGTGCTTGCCATCGTCGGCGCGTCTTGCTTCGGCGTGTCGATGCTCCTGCTCGCCTTCGCCCGGAGCCCGCTCGGTCTCTACCTCGCCTACGGGCTGCTGGGAGGGGTCGGCCTGGCGATGACCGGCGGTGGCATCTCGGCCCGGATCATTGGCGCCTGGTTCTACCGGCGCCGGGCGGTCGCGATGTCGCTGGCGAGCGGTGGGGTGGTCGTCGGGCAGTTCGTGATCGTGCCGATCGTGACCCTGGTGATGATCCAGACCGATTGGCGAGCGGCAAGCATCGTCCTCGGGGCGATCGTGGTGGCCATCATCGTGCCGGTGGCGGGCTTCTTTATCCGCGACACTCCGGCCGAGAAAGGGCTGCTCCCCGAGGGTCTTGACGGGGCAATTCACCCCAGGGCGCTCGGCAATTCTGGTGTCTCGTTGCGCGAGGCGATGCGCAACCCGATCTTCTGGCAGCTCTCCTTTGGCCTGATCGCCTGTGGCGTGACGATGAGCTTCCCGAACAACCACCTGATGGCCTTCACGATGGACCTTGGCATGTCGCCGATGACCGCCTCGGAGGCGATTGGCCTGGCGGGCCTCCTGGCGCTGCCGGGCTCCCTCAGTCTTGGCTTTTTCGGCGATCGCGTCGGGCATCAACGAACCCTCGCCGTCGCGTACTCCCTGCGCGCGCTGACCTACGTCATCCTGCTCAACGCGACCCAACCCTCGGTCATCATGCTGGCCGGCCTCGTCCTCGGCCTGTCCTGGGGGGCGACCGTCCCGCTGACCGCGACGGTGGCCGCCGACGTCTTCGGCACGCGCTCGCTCGCGACCATCGTCAGCGTCATGACCTCGCTCATGTATCTCGCCTCGGGAACGTTCACCTACGCCGCGGGCCTGGACTTCGATCTGACCGGCAGCTACCAGATCGCGCTGATCGTCGCCTGCACCTTCGGCACGCTCGCCGCGCTGGTCTGCGCGCTGATCCGGGATCCGACTTCTACCCACACCCGGACGATCCAGCCGGCGCCGGCGTAGAGTTTCGCCGATCCGACGCGGCACGGTGAGTGCCGACCGTGGAACGGAATCCACGTGGCGATACCACGGCGGGAGGAAACATGGGACGACTGCACAGCCGGCCACGGACACCGCCGACCGGCGAAGAGCCGAAGGTCTGGCAGCCGATAACGCCGATGATTCCGGAAGCGGACATTCCCGAGGGCGAGAATCCGGTGGTGGTCGAGCCACCAACCGACGGCATCACGGTGGATTCGGAGATTCCCCTGGAACCGGGCCGGCCGCGCGCCGCCATCCCCTGGAAGCCCGGCGCGCCGGTGAGCGAGCGCCAGCGGACCCCTCGGGTGCGGGCGCGCTAATTTCCCCGCCCCGGCCCGTACACCGGACGGCCCGGCCGCGCGCCGGTGTGGGCGCCATTCGCCAGCACGCGCTGCCCGTTGACCCAGACGTCGCGAATGCCAACCGAAAGCTGATGCGGCTCGGCGAAGGTGGCGCGGTCGATCACGGCGCGCGGATCGAGAACGACGACGTCGGCGAAGCCACCGGGCCGGACCTGGCCACGCTCGCGGAGGCCCAATCGATCCGCCACCGCCGAGGTCATCTTGCGCACAGCGTCTTCCAGGGGAAGCACTCCCTGCTCACGGACGTACCGGCCGAGGATCCGCGGATAGGTGCCGTAGGCGCGCGGATGCACCAGAACGCCGCCTGGCCGCTCCGGATCCAATCCGGCGGCATCGGTGCTGAATTTGATCCAGGGCTGGCGCATCTGCAGGGCGAGGTTTTCCTCGGTCATCATGAAATAGTTGGCGCTCGCCCACGGCCCCTCCGCTGCCACCAGGTCGAGCAAGGTGTCCGGCCATTCCCGCTCGCACTCCGCGGCGATCTGGGCGAGCGTCCGGCCGTTCCAGCGCCGGTTTTCCGGTTGGCGCAGCCCGACGACGAGGATACCGTCCGGCCCGGCGAGCACCCCCCGGCTGCTCGGAGCCAGAATGCCCTCGCGGATCCGGGCGCGCGTCGTCGGGTCGGCCAGGTTCTCGGCGAGCCGACCATCGGCCTGGGCCCAGTCCGGCAGCGCGGCGGCGAGGCCGGTGCCCGAGGCGAGGTAAGGATACATGTTGGCCGCCACGTCCACCCCGTCCGCCCGCGCTCGGTCGATCGCCGCGATCGCCTCGGGCATCTTCGGCCAGTGGGGACGGCCGGTCGCCTTCAAGTGGTAGATCTCGACCGGAACGCGGGCCCGCCGCGAAAGGTCGATCGTCGCGGCGAGGCTCTCGAGGAACCTTTCGCCCTCCGAACGGAGGTGGACGATGTAGGCGCCGCCGTAGCGTCCGACGACCTCGGCGCAGGCGACGAGCTCTTCGTCCGAGCTGTAGGAGTTAGGCGGATAGATCAAGGCCGGCGCGATGCCGAATGCGCCGTCCTCCATGGCCTCGGCCACGACCCGGCGCATCAGGTTCACAGCATCGGCCGACGCCTCGCCCATCGTCCAGCCCATGGCGTACTCGCGGACGGTCGCGCCGCCGAGGAACGAGCCGAAGTTCACCGAGGCGCCCCGCTCCGCGACGTGATCCAGCCAGTCGCGGAACCGGGCCCAGCCCCTGGCCCGCCGGTCGTCATCCGGGCTGATCTCGCCGAAGCCGGGAAGCACCGGCGCGGCGCGCTTGCCGCCGAAGGGCGCCGGCGTCCAGAGCTCGCCCATGATCTCGGTCGTGACGCCCTGGGTCACTTTCGAGAGCGAGCGCCCGTCCGAGAAGAGTGGGAGGATCGAGTGACTCTGGATGTCGATGAAGCCGGGGCAGACCACCTGGCCGGCCGCGTCGACCACGGTCCGCGCCGCGGCTGGATCGATTCTGCCGACTGGCGTCACCTGAGTGACGCGGTCGCCGGTGATGCCGACGTCGGCGTAGCTCCAGGGATTGCCGGTGCCGTCGATCAACTGGCCACCGACGATCAGAACGTCCATCGATCTGCCTCCCGATTCGCCGCTCGATGGCGGATCGGGCTCATTATCGCACGTTCAGTGGGGAGCTCGATGATACGAGGATGATGTCGCCGAGATTGATCCGGGCAGACTCCGGTTCAGGCGACGATGAGTCGCCCATAGGCCACCGCACCCGCCAGGATCGCGAGGACCAGGTTCGCTGGCAGCGACATCGTCTCGCGGCGCGACAGATGAAAGAAGAACGCGGCCACCTGGACGACGACCAGCCCCAGCGCCGCCGCCACCGTCAGCGCGGGGAGGATTCCAGTCGCGCGGGGCAGAATCAGCCCAAACGCACCCAACAGCTCCGCGACGCCGATGAAGCGCACGAAGCTAGCTGGGACCTGGCCGGCCCAGGGCATGAATTTGGCGAGAGAGGCAATCGGCCGAGTGGCCTTCAGGCCACCCGCGGCCAGGTACGCAACCCCGAGAATGATCTGGACCGCCCACAGAGCAACGTTCACGTCCACCTTCCTTTACGACCCCTGGTGTTGGATTCGCCACGACCCGCTACTTCTCCGATGTCGGATTCCCGTCAAGTGTTGAGTTTCATTCACCCGTCGCTTATCATGCTAGTGTCGGCTCAGCCGAAAGGCAATCCACGACGTTCCGGGTGTCGTCGCTTAGGCGACAAAC
Source organism: Chloroflexota bacterium (assembly GCA_050695695.1). GTDB lineage: Bacteria > Chloroflexota > UBA6077 > FW602-bin22 > CADDYW01 > JAJPKB01. The sequence goes on along the minus strand of JBOGTX010000442.1, from coordinate 7,044 downwards.
GCCGTGAAGTGTCGGCCGTCGGCCGGCCGGGAGGTCAGCGTGACGATTGGCCAGGTGAATGAGTCGGACCGGCGCGTCCGCCGAACGCGTAAACTGCTTCAGGATGCCTTCCTCGCCTTGATCGCGGAGAAGAGCTTTCAGTCGATCAGCGTCCAGGACATTGCCAGGCGGGCGGACGTGAATCGGGCGACGTTCTACGCCCACTTCGCGGACAAGTACGCCCTGTTCGACTACGTCGTGGGGGAATGGTTCGGCCAGGCGCTCGCCACGCGGGTGCCGGCCGAAGCGCCGTTCACCCTGGGCAACCTGCATGCGCTCACTGTTGCCATCCTGAAGGCGGTGGCCGAGTTCCACGGCCACTGCAAGCCGTCGGCCAATGGCCTCGACCCACTCATCGTGGCAAAGGTACAACAAGGGTTGGAAGCGTTCCTCCTGGAGTGGCTCCGCCGGGCCGAGCCATCCGAGCTGGATCCACCGGTGAGCCCCCAGACGGCCGCGACCGTGCTGAGCTGGGCCATTTTCGGCACCGGTATGACCTGGAGCCACGAGGCGCGAACGGCGTCGGCAGACGAGGCCGCCCGCGAGATTCTCGCGATGCTCGCTGGGGGCGTCCGGCGGGTGGTGAAGCTGCCCGCGCGTACGAACGGCGACTCCGGTGGTCGGGACAAATCACGAAGTCGTTGATCGCTGGCGTATACTCTTCCTAGGAACGAGCCGACGCTACGGGAGGTTCTGGTTATGTCAACTGACGTTCGCTTCACGATTTCCGACCTCGAGCTGCTCCCCGACGACACCAACCGCTACGAGATCATCGACGGAGATTTGCACGTGTCGACTCAGCCCCACTGGCGCCACCAGCTTACCTGCACGCAGATCGCGCGAGCGCTAGGGGAATGGGGGCAATCGACCGACCGGGGAGTGGTGCTCTGGGCCCCGGGCGTGATTTTCGCGACCGACCAGGCGGTCGCGCCCGACGTGGTCTGGATCAGTCGCGAGCGCTTCGCGCGCGTCGTCGGGGAGGACGGCAAGCTCCACCTGGCGCCCGAGCTGGTGGTCGAAGTCCTCTCGCCTGGCCCGGAGAACGCGGAGCGGGACCGCGAGCTGAAGCTGAGGCTTTACTCCCGCCAGGGGGTGCGCGAGTACTGGATCGTGGACTGGCGCGAATCGACGATCCAGGTGTACCGCCGTGACGACGCGGCGCTCCGGCTTGCCGCGACGCTGCTCGCCGATGACCTTCTCACGTCGCCGCTGCTTCCGGGCTTCACCGAGCGGGTGGGCGATCTCTGCGCGTCTCCCCTGAGCTAACCGGCCTCGGGCGCGAGAGCCGTCGAAGGCAAAGCTGCCAACACCCTGGGCCGTGACGTCGCCATTCGGCTTGCTGGGACGGTCTGCGCGGGGTAGAATCTGTGACACATCACCGACCGAGGGTAGCTCTCTGCTGACCACAGACCAGACCCGAATCAAGAGTGTCGGCATCATTCCCGCGCGGGGGAACCCGGCGGCGGTCGCCACCGCGGCCGAGGTCACCGACTACCTCGCCGAGCGGGGCATCGCGGTCCTCGACGAGGTCGGGCTCACCGAAGGCGAGCGCGCCGACCTGCTGCTCGTTCTCGGCGGTGACGGATCGATCCTGCGCGCCGCGCGCGGCTATCCAGGCATGCCGATCCTTGGGATCAACTTCGGGCAGGTCGGGTTCCTCGCGGTGGTCGAACAGTCAGACTGGCGGCGGTCGCTCGACCGAGTTCTGGCCGGTGACTGCATTATCCGCGACGAACCGGCGATCGACGTGGCGGTTCACCGCGCCGGGCGCTCCGAGCGCGAGGCGCTCGGCTGGTTCATGAACGACGTCGTCGTCCGCAGTCGCGGGCCCATGCTTCACATCGAGCTGTACCTCTCCGGCAACTTTCTCAACGTCTACCCGGGCGACGGCCTGATCGTCGCGACTCCCCTGGGTAGCTCGGCCTACAACATGGCGGCCAACGGCCCGATCTTGCTCGACGGACTGCGGGCGCTCGCGGTGACGCCGATTTGTTGTCACTCCCCCTTGAAGGTTTCGCTGGTCGCCCCGCTGAGCGCCGACATCGACTTGACCGTCGCCCGCGGGACCGAGGGGATTCTCTGGATGGACGGATTGGAAGCCACCGCGCTCGACGTCGGCGATACCGTCGAGATTCGTGACAGCCCACACCACGTGCGCCTGGTCACGTTTCCCGAGACCACCTACCTCGACGCGTTCGCCTCCAAGTTCGAGTACCAGATCCGTCGGGGCTGGCGACCGAGCCGGGAACCGCGAGAGTAGCCTCAGATCAGGTGAGTAACGAGCAAGATCGCGCCGGCCGTCATGACCAAACATGAGGCGACCAGCCAGCCATTGTAATAGCGCGAGTGCCGCTCGTTGCCCATGACTTGCCGATCGTTGACCAACAGAAAGAGCACGACGATCAGGATCGGCATCAAGAAGGTGTCGAGAATCTGCGAGTAGAGCAGCATCAGGAAGGGATCGACCCCAATGACCGCGGCCAGCCCGCCTGACAGAAAGGCGACCGACAGAATAGCGTAGAAGCCGGGCGCCTCGGCTGGCGTTTTTGACAAACCGGACTGCCAGCCGAGCATTCCGGTCGCGATGTAGCCGCTCGAGACCGCGAACATCGGCACCGCGAGCAGCCCGGCCCCAAGCAAGCCGACCGCGAAGACCGCTTCCGCCAGATCGCCGGCCAGCGGGCGCAGAGCCATGGCCGCGTCGGCCGCGGTCCGGATCTGCTGGTGGGTCACGAAGAGGGTCGCCGCGGTCGTGACGACGATGAAGTAAGACACGACGTTGGATGCCACGTAGCCGACCGTCACGTCCACCTCGGCGAACCGGAACTGGCGCCGGGTTCGGTGCGCCTCGCGTTCTCCCTCGGCTTCCCAGAACAGGAGATAGGGGCTGACGGTCGTTCCGAGCAGTGCCACCGCCGCTTCGATCTCGACGAGCTGGCTGGGAACCGTCGGAATGACAGTATGGCGAAGCGCAGCGCCCCAATCCGGGTGGACCAGGAACGCGGTGACGACGTAGGACAACAGCAGCAAGCCAATCACCAGGAAGACGTTGCGCAGCCCGCGATAGCTGCACAGGACGGTCACGAGCAGCAGGATGATCGACGCCGGCACCACGAACCAGGTCCAGGGAAGGCCGGTGAGGAGCTCGAGCGACGCACCAAGCGCCGCCACGTCCGCGATCAAGGTGGCTTCGTTGGCGAGGAGTCCCGCGATCGCGACCACCGCGCCGACCTTCCAGCCGTAGCGCGCCCGGGCGAGGTGCAACACGCCCTGCTGCGTCACGTCGCCCAGCCGAGCCGAGGAGACCTGCACCGCCTGCACCATGAAAGTCGCCAGGACAATGAGCCAGAGCTGGCTATAGCCCGCCACGGCTCCGGCGATCGCGTAGCTGGCGACCCCGGCCGGATCGTTGTCGGCAAGGCCCGCCATCATGCCCGGTCCGATGGCCTTGACGTAGTGAAGCCAGCGCCGCGACCCGGTCGTCGCCGGGGAGGTCGACGGCGACTCCAGCACGGCGGGCGGCGGATCTCTTCCGTCGCCCTGGCGACTCCTGGGCATCTCTTCTCCACGCCTGAAAAGCACGTTCTATTGCAAGCGCTATGCCCGGAGCGAGAGCGGCGCGACACGGGGAGAGGAACGATGCGGGAACGATGGAGGGAGGTCGCCCGGCTATCGAGGCGCAGGTGACGGCCGGTGCAGCCAGGCGCGACGACGGTGACGATGAAGGGCGGTGACTCGGGGGATCACGCCAATCGAGCCGTCTACCTCAAGGACGACGAAACGCAGATCGCCAGGTCCGGCATAGCCGCGCTCGCGGATCCCTTCCCGGACGTCCGCCTCGGTCAGGCCCACCGCGCGCAGGTTCCCTGGCACGACATGGCCATCGTGAACCAGGATGACCGGCGTGCCAATCGCGAGCCGATGGAACGTCGGCCACCGCTGGATCAGGAACGTGAAGCCACGATTGCAGAGGAACAGGATCGTCGCCGAAGTCAGGCCAGCCAGCAGGCTCAGATTGCCCGCCACCATCGCCGTCTCGACCGCGCTACCCATGACCATGAGCACGGTCAGCTCGGCGACGGTGAGCTGAGCAATCTCACGGCGCCCGAGGAAGCTCAGACCGAGGATCAGTAAGAGATAGATCACCACGGTGTGGAAAACCACCGTGGTGAGCGCGCCAACTTCTGCGACCATCAGCCGCCTGCCTCTTCGAGTCGAGCCTGCCTCGCACGCTCCTGGTCGGAGCATAGACGCGGCCAGGATCGAAGCTACAGCGTGCTGACCCGGCCTCACTTGCCGATGGATCGCAATTTGCACCGCCGGGTCAGCTCTTCAACCGTCCGGCCAGGAGGGCAGCGCACGGCATGCTTGGTCAATGGCTGGGAGACGTGTTCTCGCACCCCGACCTGTACGGCGCGCTGGCGATCGCCGCCAAGACGGCGGTCATCTACGTGTTCCTGGTCGTGGGCCTTCGTCTGATCGGCAAGCGCGAGCTTGGTCAGATGACGATTTACGACCTGGTCCTCATCGTCGTGCTGGCCAACTCGGTGCAAAACGCGATGGTTGGACCGGACACGACGCTGGTCGGTGGCCTGGTGGCGTCGGTCACCTTACTCTCGCTGAATCGTCTCTTCACCTTTCTGCTCGTGCGCTACCCTCGGTTGGAGCAGCGGATGGTCGGCGAGCCGATCTTGATCGTCCGCGACGGGCGGATCCTCTGGGGCCAGTTGAGGAGGGCCGGACTGACCCGGGAGCTGCTGATGGCCGCCTTGCGAGAACACGGGGTCGGTCGATTGGAAGACGTGAAAATGGCGGTGCTCGAAGTCGACGGCACGATCAGCGTGGTTCCCCGGGAGGCGATCGTCCACCGGACTCGTCACCACTTCCGCGCGCTGCACATCGACTGAAAATGAAAGAAGTGAGGCGATGGACGACTCCACGCTCTGGTTTCTCTCGGTGATCGCCGGCCGAACGGCGGTCGTCCTGGTCGCGCTGGTCGCCGGCATCCGCGTCTTCGGGAAGCGCGACTTTGGTGGCATGAACGTCTACGACCTGGTGCTCGTGCTGCTCCTCGCCAACGCCGTGCAGAACGCGATGACCGAAGGAAGCGGCTTGCTGTGGGTTGGCATCGTGTCCGCCGGGACGCTGATGGTGGCGGAGCGCCTCTTCGGGGCGCTTCTGACCAGGCGTCCCTTACTGGAAGCGCACCTGGTCGGCACGCCCACGGTCATCGTCGAGCACGGCCGGGTCGACCGGCCAACGATGCATCGCCAGGGCGTCACCGACGAGGAGCTCGCCGCCGCGATCCGCGCCTACGGGCTGGATAGCCTCCGAAACGTCCGACTGGCCGTGCTGGAGGCCGACGGCTCGATCAGCATCGTGCCAACCGACCAGCCTTAGCGACTGGTCGGTGCGAGTGTCGCCGTAGGAGGGGCCGGTTGCCCCTGGGATCGGATGAATGGCGGCGTTGACAGGGTGGCTCGAAAGGCGGATGATGGCCGTCGACACGCGGTGCAAGGCACCGTGGCCGTCAGACTCGACAACCGAGAGCACGTCGATCATGAAGATCACCGGGGTTCGCACGTTCAAATTCTGGGTCGACTGGTGCAACTGGCTGCTCGTTCGGATCGACACCGACGAAGGCGTTTACGGCTGGGGCGAGGGATCGCTCCACGGGTCGATTCAAGCCGTCGAGACGGCGATCCACGAGCTTGCCGACTACTTGATCGGGCAGGATCCGTCAGGGGTCGAGCGGCACTGGCAGGGGATGTATCACGCCTGGCGCTGGCGCGGCGGGGCGGTGCTGATGACCGCGCTGGCCGCGCTCGACCTCGCCCTCTGGGACATCGAGGGGAAGCGGCTGGGGGTACCGGTCTACCGCCTGCTCGGGGGTCCTTTCCGAGAGAAGGTTATCTGCTACGCGAGCCACTGGCTGGGCGGCGTCCAAACCCCCGCCCAGGCGGAAGCGGGCGCCCGGGAGGCGGTGCGACGCGGCTTCTCGGCGTTCAAGTGGTCGCCGTTCAATCGTGAGATGCTGCACCGCGACGAGGCGAAGGCGATGCGCCACGCCGCCGAGCTGATGGCCGCGGCGCGAACCGGCGCCGGTCGGGACGTCGACATCATGATCGAGTGCTCCGAGCAACTGTCGCCCCGGACGGCGGTGCTCGCGGCGCGCGCCCTCGAGCCTTACCGGCCCTACTGGCTCGAAGAGCCGATTCCGTTCGAGAACGCACGGGTGATGGCCCAGCTTCAGCGCGAGCTGCCGGTCCCGATCGCGACCGGCGAGCGCTTGCTCTCCCGCTGGGAGTTTCGCGAGCTGCTGGAGGAACAGGGGTGTCGGATCATCCAGCCGGATCTGATGCACGCCGCGGGCCTCAGCGAGTGCCGCCGGATCGCGTCGCTGGCCGACACCTATTACGTGTCGGTCGCCCCGCACAACTCCGGCGGCCCGATCGAGACCCTCGCGGCGATGCACCTGGCGGCCGCGATCCCGAATTTCCTGATCCTCGAGCAAATGGAGAACGAGCAGGCGGCGCGCGCCCGCATCTGCACCGACCCGCCGGCGATTCAGGACGGCCACTTCAGCTTACCGACAAAGCCCGGCCTGGGCACGGATATCCGATTGGACGTCGTCGAGGACCTCCAGTTCCGGCCCCAGCCGGTCGCGCGGCGCACCGACTCGCTCTGGAGATGAGCCAGTGAGTCGACGGTCGAGCGACGCGCCTCCACCACCCGAGCTTCCCCGTCAACTGACGTTGCCGCTCTGGAGTGAGCCGGAGGCCCGCCCATCGACCGAATCGAAACCGCCCGACCCGCCCGGCACTCGGGCCGAGCCGACGATCGGGACGCTCACCGACGCTGGGCCAGGCATCGGCGACCGGGCTGGCCCGGCCGGGTCCGATCCCCCGGGCAACCGACTCTCCACCCTCGTCCCGCGCTTCCTCGAATTCGCGATCGCGATCGACCGGTCGCCGCACACGATCCACACCGTTGGAGTCGACCTTG
>JBOGTX010000441.1:0-1877 GCA_050695695.1 Chloroflexota bacterium | reverse complement strand
CCAGACACCCGAGGCCAACCGCGAAGAGGACGATCACCCAGCGGTCGAGCGTACCCAGGACCAGGAAGACACCGAGCGCCGCGACGATCGCGATGCCCCCGATGGTCGCGAGCACGGTCGACAAATGATCGACGATCGATCGCGCATTCATCGCCAGCGCCTCGTCTCCACCGATCGCGCGGTCAGGAATAACGCGGCCAGAATGACCGTCAGGAAGTAGACGACGTCTTTCGTATCGATAACCCCTTGCGTCAAGTTCGTAAAGTGGTTGTAGACGGCCAGGTAGCTGGCGACCGCGCCAACGCCGCCTCCGAAGAGGCTGCTGATCGCGTCGATCACCCAGAGAATCAAAAGAATCGTGAAGGACAGGACGGCGGAGACGATCTGGTTGGCCGTCAACGAGGACGTGAAGAGCCCGACGCCGATCGCCAGGCCGCCGAAGAGAACCGCGCCGACGTATCCCCCGATCAAGCCGGCGCGATCCGGCGGACCGTACATCGCCAGCAACAACGGGTAGAAACCGGTGAGCACGAGCATCGAGACCAGGAGGCCGAGGCCCGCCAGGAACTTTCCGACGACCAGCTCCAGGTCACGAACCGGCGAGGTCAGAATCAGCTCGATCGTTCCGGTCCGCTGCTCTTCGGAAAGCAGCCGCATCGTCAGAATTGGCGAGATCAGCAGCAGAATCGTGTACATCGTGGGAAAGACTTGCGAGACCTGCGACGAGTGGCTAAGCGCGACGCTGACCGCGAAAAAGTAACCGGTGATGACGAGAAAAGCCGCCGTGACCACGTAAAAGAGAAACGACTTGTAGTACGACATCAGCTCGCGGCTGGCGATCGCGAAGGCGTTGTTCATGACGTGGCGCCCTCTTCCCGGGTGATCAACTTCAAGAATACCTCTTCGAGGCTCATCCCCATCGGACGAAGCTCGAGCAGTCCCCAACCGTTGCCGACGATCGCCGCGGCCAGATCCTCACGGACGTCCTGCCCGACGGCACAATCGACCAGGAAGCGCGGCCGGCCGTCGGACGAGATCGCGTCGACGTTTTGCACGTTCGGCAACCGGGCGATCGCCGCCTTGATCTGATCGGTCGGCCCTCGCGCCTCGACGGCGATCCGCTCGGCGCCGCGCAGCCGGCGGGTGAGATTATCGGGCGTGTCCTCGGCGACGACGCGTCCTTCGTTGATGATCACGACCCGATTGCAGATCATGCTGACTTCGGGGAGGATGTGCGTGCTGAGCAGCACGGTGTGTGATTCCCCGAGGTTCTTGATGAGCTGGCGCGTGTCGGTGATCTGTTTCGGGTCCAATCCGACCGTCGGCTCGTCAAGCACCAGGACCGGCGGGTCGTGGACCAACGCCTGCGCGATACCCACGCGCTGCCGGTAACCCCGGGACAGGCGGCCGATCTGCTTGGACCGGACGTCGTCGACGTTGCAGAGCTTCATGGCTCGCGCGACGCGCTCTTTGCGCTGGGCGCGAGGAACGCCCCGAATCTGCGCCATGAAGTGAAGATAATCTTCGACCGTCATCTCCGGATACAGGGGAACTGACTCGGGAAGGTAGCCAATCTTCCGGCGTGCCTGCAGCGAACTGTCGAAAACGTCGAATCCATCGATCGTCGCGGTTCCGGACGTGGGCGGAAGGTATCCGCAGAGGATCCGCATCGTCGTCGTCTTACCGGCCCCGTTCGGACCGAGAAACCCTAGAATCTCTCCCGCCTTCACGTTGAACGTGACGCCGGAAATCGCGCTCTTTGGCCCATAACTCTTACACAGGTTGGATACCTGGATCACCCGCACTACTCCTTGCGCCCGCTCCAGTACATGCGATCACGGATGAAATGAAATATGCCCGTCAAGACCGGAGTTTGG
>JBOGTX010000440.1:0-2412 GCA_050695695.1 Chloroflexota bacterium | reverse complement strand
AAAGGCGAGCGCGGGGGGCCGGCTTACGAGGGCCAGGACCTTGCCGCCGAGGACATCTTCTTCGTCGACGCGCGCGCGGCGGCCCGGGGCAAGTTGGGCGGTGACCCGGAGGCGGTGGCTAGCTCCGGTCTCGCGGCGTTCGAGCAGCGCCTGGGCGACTTCCTGCTGACCGATCGCCTGTACGCTCACCTTGGCAAGTCGATCCGCGCCGGCCAGCTTGGCGCCGAGGCGATCGACCAGCAGATCGGCCAGCGGCTCGCCGCCCTTCACGCGGACGAGCGCAAGCTCCAGGAAGCCCACGGCGCGATCCAGCCCCAGCTCGCGGCGATTCGGACGCGCCGGGAGCGGCTGCCGAGCGTCTTCGAGCGCTACCAGCGCGAAAGTGAGCGGGGGCTGAAGGCGAGCTTCCAGACGCTGATCTCGCGGCTCCGCCAGGATTTGCCGGACGCGCTGCGCGCCTACCCTCTGCCGTCGTTGAAGACCGGGCATACGAAAGTCTTCAATCAATTCCACACCAAGCGCCTGGTCAGGGAAGCCCTTGAGTTCTGCAACGAATACGTCTCGAAGGCGACGGCCGCCTGGTGCGAGCAGGACGCGAAGACGGCGCTCACGCCGCTGCTCGACCGGCTCTTCGAAGAGATTCGCGACGAAGCCGACGAGATGGAGCGAACCTACCAGGACGTCCATTTCCAATTGACCGGCTGGCGCGCGTCGGCGTCCGAGCCCGGCGACATGCTGAGCAAGAACGAGCGCGTTCTTTCGAGCGTCGTCGGCTTCGCGATCGTCGGTCCGGCGTCGCTGCTTGGCAGTCAGGGCGGCTTCCGAAGCATCGCCGGTAGCGCGGCGGCGCAGCTCGCCGCCGGGATACTGATCGCCGCGCTCGGCTTGAGTGGCTTGATGTTCCCGATCGCCCTGGCCGCCGGTATCATCGGTGGGCTCGGCGCCGGATCCTGGAACTTCGAGGAGCGGGTGAAGACGCGGGCGCTGGAATCGGTGCTGAACGCGCTTCGCACGGCGCCCGAGCAGGCCGAGGCGCTGATCGACGCCGAGGTGGGGCGGCTCTTCGAAAATCTCCAGGGCGAGACGATGCGCTGGCTCCTGGACGGCATCGAGAACGAGGAGCGCAACATCGCCGAGATGCTGCGCTTGAACCAGGCAAGTCGTGCCGAGAAGGAGCGCAGCGTGGCCGGCCTGGAGGACGCGCGCCGTCAGATCGAGGGCCGGCGCGCCGAGCTGCGCGACCTGCTGGTCCGGCTCCAGCAAACGGCCTGAGCTGGGAACCGGCGAGAGGATTTGGCGATGATTCGGCCACCGCTCGACCGACTGGACGCGTCGCGGGCCCGGCTCGAGGCGGCGGTCGCGCGGGCGCGCGCGCCGGGCAGCCATCCGGAGTGGCTCAGACGGGTCGACGCGGTATTGGAACGGCTCGATTGTCCGACGGTCAGCGTTGCCTTCGCCGGCCACTTCAGTTGCGGGAAGTCGAGCCTGATCAACCTCGCGCTGGGGCGATCGCTCTTGCCGACCGGGGACTTGCCGGAAACCGGCGTGCCCTGCGTCATCTCGGCCGGCGAGCGCGACCGGGTCACGGTCTGGCGGGGCGGGACGCCGAACTCCATCCCTTGCGACGCCGAGTCGATTCGCCGGGAGATCGCGCTCGTGGCCGAGGATGGCGAGGAGCGGGCGTCGGTTCGGGAGATCGATCGCCTGGAGATCACCGTCGAGCCGGGCTCGATTCCCGCTGACGCCCGCTGGCTGGATACGCCCGGGATCGACGACACCGCGGCGATGAGCGAGCGCGCGCGCCAGACGGTCGACGAGGCCGACGCGCTGGTCTGGGTGATCGACGCGCGGCAGCCGCTCGCCGAGGTCGAGGTAGCCTTCATCGCCCGGCACGTCGCGACCTTTGGCGCGGACGCGCTGGTTTTCGCGATCAACCTGTTCTTGTCGGAGGACCCGGACGAATCGTGGCGCGACGCGGTGGATCGCCGAGCTCCTTACTACTTTCGCAAGCTCGCGGATCAGGCGTGGCGCCTGGGGATCGACGGCCCGGAGCTGCCCGAGACGGTCGTCGTCTCGGCGCGGGCCGCGCTGGCCAGTGGCGGGCGCGACTTCGGTGGCTCGGACTTCACCCGGCTGCTCGATCGGCTCGCGACCACGGGCCATCCGGGCGTCCAGGCCGGTCGGACCCGTCGCGCGATCGCCGCCGTCGAGGATCTGATCGCGCGTACTCCGCGGATGATGCCGCGTCCGGCGCGTCTGCCGGGCGCGCTCGGGATGGCGAGGCCGACGGTGCTTCCCGACGGGCGACCGGCGCCCGGCGCCAAACCGGCAACTCTGCCGCCGTGACGAATGGAGGATGGATGCCGTGGACTTTCAGCATGTCGAGCAGAGCTACCAGCAGCTCAAGAAGCT
>JBOGTX010000439.1:0-4429 GCA_050695695.1 Chloroflexota bacterium | reverse complement strand
CCGCCTCCCCTTTCAGGCTCAACACCTTGGTGATCGCCGCCGTCAACGTCGTCTTCCCGTGGTCGATGTGCCCGATCGTCCCCACGTTCATGTGCGGCTTCGTCCGCTCGAATCGCTTCTTCGCCATTGGGTGTTCGCGGTCCTCCTTCTTCGCGCATCAAAGCCGTCCGTCGGCTACCCTCGTCGTTTCGGTGGAGGGGGCAGGATTCGAACCTGCGTCGCCATTTCAGGCGACAGATTTACAGTCTGTTGGTATTAACCACTCACCCACCCCTCCACGGAGCCGGCGAAGGGAATCGAACCCCCAACCTAGTGTTTACAAAACACTTGCTCTGCCTTTGAGCTACGCCGGCGCGGAAAGGCACCTTTTATTATACTGGGAGCAACGGCAACGGTCAATCTGACCGCGCCAGGCGCCGCTCGCCCGGGTGCTGCCTTGTGCCGGCCCGCGGTCGTCTGGTACCATTCTACATAAGGACCGTTCGCCCGGGAGGAGCCCCGATTGGAACCGGCAAGCGAGCCCAAGTGGATCGCGTTGGGTCACCCGAGCTACGTGTGGCGATTCGGGCAAGATCGGCGGCTCGCGCTGATCCAAAAATACGCGGAATTGCGCGGTCGCTGGATCCTCGACGTCGGCTGTGGCATCGGAACCTACGTTCGAAAGTTCAATGGCTTCAGTGAGCACGTCTTCGGAATCGACGTCGACCAGGAACGGGTGGCCGAAGGGGCCAGGACCCTGCCTGGCCTCCTGGTCAGCGAAGCCGAAGTCATGCCATTTCCCGATCAGACTTTTGACGTGATCCTGCTCAACGAGGTCATCGAGCACGTCCGAGACGACGCCCAAACCATCGCCGACGTGCTGCGCATTCTTCGTCCCGGAGGGCGACTCTTCATCTACGCGCCAAACCGAGGGTATCTCTTCGAGACCCACGGCATTTACGTCGGCCGACGTTATCTCTTTCGTCTGGTGCCTTTCATCAACTGGTTTCCCGACGTGGTGCGCGATCGCTTTTGCCCGCACGTCCGGGCCTACACCGCGACCGACCTTCGTCGGTTGTTTCGGGGCCAACCGGCCACCATTGTCTATCATGGATACGTCTTTCCCGGATTCGACAACATCGTGTCACGCCGTCCGCGCCTGGGGCGCGTCCTCCGCGGTCTTTGCTACGCCCTCGAGAAGACGCCGCTCCAGCGCTTCGGGCTTTCGCATTTCGTGGTGGCGGAGCGCCTGGCGAGCTGATCCGCGAGAGCGTACGATCTCGGGTGTACCGGTCCGGGACGGCTCGGGCCGGGAGAACGCGACGATCAGGAAAGGCGTCACCCATCGGCGCCGAGCGCGCGGGATCTCGATCAGGAGGATGCATGGAACGCGACGACGAACACGCCAACGGCGATCGGCTTCGGCGTGAGCGAACGCGTCGTCGCCTGACGATCGCCCAGGTTGCCCAGGCAACCAAAATCCGCGAACGCTACCTCGTCGCGATCGAAGCCGACGATCTCGAGGAGCTTCCCAATCCGGTCTTCGCCGTCGGATTCATCCAGATCTACGCGCGGTTCCTGGGATTGAGTCCAGAGCCGTTCGTGCGCGCCTATAAGGAACGCATCGGTGACCTTTCCGCGTCCGAGCTTGGCGCGGAGCCAGCCCGTAGCGCCTACGTGCCGCCGCACGGGCGGTCATTCCTCCTCCCGGCGTTGCTCGTGGTGCTCCTACTCGCGCTTGCCGGCTACCTCTACCAACAGGTCGCCATGTACGCGTCGGGCAGCGCCACGAATCCCCCGCCACGGGGGACGGGCATCGCGCTGGTCATTCCAACGCCGTTGCCCAGCCCTCCACCGCCGCCGTCGCCAACCGCGACGCCGCGGCCACCAACGCCCACACCTCGTCCGACCGCCAAGCCGGCGACGGCCACCCCGGTGGCCGAGGCATCGCCAACCGCCGCCAGCTCGTCAACCCCCAGTGTGGGTGTCCGAATCGACACGGTGATCAACGGGCGAGTCTGGCTGCAGGTCGAGGCCGACGGCAAGGTCATTTTTAGTGGGATCCTAACCTCCGGCGACAAGCGCACCTGGACGGCGGACAAATCGCTGATGCTGTGGTCGGGAAACGCCGGAAACGTCCTGGTGACGCTCAATGGAAAATCACTGGGCGCGATGGGTCCATTCGGCAAAGTGCTGAAAGTCACCTGGACGTCGCCTGCCTGAGCCATTCGCGAGCGCCGGCGCGGTCTCGCACCGCGTTTCGGCCGTCCGACCAGCGCCGCCGGACCCGCGACCTGTGATTGACAGAACAAGCGAGGGCCCGTTATACTCGCCGCGTCAGGCGAAGCTGACGTGCCGTTGGTGCTGATCCGCCGAATCCGAATCCAAATCCGATAACCAGGGCTGGTACTCTCCCACTTCTTCGCGGCGCGGCACGACAGTGCGTTCGCACCCGGATCGGTCGACGTGGGAAGCCGACGGACGGGTCGTCTCGTCACGATGTCACGCCACGACAGGTCGTCGCGGGTGGATGTCGCGCCTCAACGTGACCCATTTTTCCCGATTTTACCCCTCCGTGGGGAATTACAGGGCGTGCACATGGCCTTGCTGCTCCACAAGCCAATCCGCGGCGCCACGAAGGGCAACCGGGCAACCCGTCGCAGCAAAAGTCTCTTCGGTATGCCCCTCGGACCATTGGCCGAGGAATTGTCCGCGTCATTGCTCATCAAAGACCGCCGACGTGCCTTATCCGTCCTGATGCGCGCGGTCGAAGAAAACTGGCAGCTCGTCGACGTCGAGGAATTCGTCATCGCGGCCGCGGTCACTCGGTTGGGTGAGTTGTGGCTGCGGGGAAGGTTGACCGACGGCGAGTTCGAGCAGGTTGGCGACCTGGCCGAAAGCGTCGAGCTCGCTTTCCGGCACCGTCTGGTCAATCGGCCGATGCTCAATTTGCGGTCGCCATCCCGGGCGCTGGACGACCCTTAAAGCAGCTCGCTGTCGAATTGACCGAGCTACCGCCCCGTGGCCCGGTTGCGCGGGGGCTTGGCCCCCGTGCGACTGGCTGAGGAAACGTCTGTTCATTTGATCCTGGCACTAATTATCGAGGAAAGCCGGCTACATAGCGCGCGACAATCCCGAAACGATGATATTGTCGAGGATCTCCAGCAGGAACATCGCGACGATCGGGGTGATGTCGAACATCCCCAACCGTGGAACAACGCGGCGCAGGGGCGCCAGGATCGGCTCGGTGATGTCATCCAACAGCCGAACGATCGGACTATCCGGCGCGATGGGGAACCAGGAGATCAACGCATCGATCAGAATCGCGAAGATCAAAATATTGAAGAGAACGTCTACAAAGTTTGGCAAAAAGTTTGACACTGGTGTACCTTCCGGTGGCTAGGCTCGCGGCGGCGAACAAACGTGGCGCGTGATTCACGAGCCGATTCGCGGCGTCTTTCCCGCTGAATTCTAGCAGATGCGCCGACGACTTGCACTTTGCCTACGCCAGGCGCTCGCCGAACAGGGCGCGTCCGACCCGAATCAGCGTCGCTCCTTCTTCGATCGCCACCGGGAAATCGCCAGTCATTCCCATCGAAAGCTCGCGCAGGTCGGCGCGGGGGTGCGCCTCGCTCAGGCGTTCGCGCAGCTCGCGCAAGCCCCGGAAGACCGGCCGCGCGTCCTCCATCTCCTTGACCGCGGGGGCCACGGTCATCAGCCCGCGCACCTCGAGGCCGGGGAGCTCGATCAGCCGAGGAAAAACCTCGGCGAGCGCCTCCGGCGCGAACCCGAATTTGCTCGCCTCGCCGCTGACATTCACCTCCAGCAAGACCGCGAGTCGGGCGCTCGTCGCTTCGGCGATTCGACTGAGCGCGATCGCCAGATCAAGCGTATCGACCGACTCGATAACGGCAAAAAGGCGGGCTGCCTTACGCGCCTTGTTCGATTGGAGATGCCCGATCAAGTGCCAGTCAACCGGCGTGGCGAGTTGACCGGCCAGGGCCTCGACCTTCGCTTCGGCCTCCTGGACGCGGTTTTCGCCAAAATGGCGGATCCCGAGCTCGACCGCTTCGCGCACCTGCTCCGGCCCGACCGTCTTGCTGACGCCCACGAGCGTCACCTCTCTGGGCTGCCGTCCCGAACGCGCGGTTGCCGCTTCAATCGCCTGCTTCACCCGCGTGACGCGCGCCCGGAGACCCTCGTCCACGTTCACGGTCATGGTGTTCCGTCACCTCCGATTCGCTGCCAGGGCGATGACCGCCGCGAGCCGACCGGCCTGGCCCTGCTGGGCGCGATGCGAAAAGAACTGGTCCGCCCGGCACGCGGTGCAACGCGCCACCACCGTGATTCGCCGGTCGAGCACGCCGGCCCCGGCCAGGAGGCGACGGTTCGCCTCCCAGAGATCCAACCGCCGGGCGGCGCCCGGCGCCGGGTCGCCGATGAGCAGGCC
>JBOGTX010000438.1:0-3371 GCA_050695695.1 Chloroflexota bacterium | reverse complement strand
CGCTCAGGCTGGCCTGGCACGATGCCGCGGCGAGAAGGGGGAACCGATGATTGGCGCCCGCGAGTGCTTGAGAAATCGATCCGATGACTCGGCTGCCCGCTGCCACCGTCGGCTCGAAGAGACCATGGTGATGATTCGCTGGATCGCGGTGCTGCTTTGCCTGGCGATCCTCGTCGTCGTCCCTCCGGCATTCCTGGCGCTCGGGGTTCTGGCTACGGCCGGCCTCGCGGCTGGCAACCTGACGATCATGGTTTGTCTGTGTCGAGCCCACCAACCACACGGCTACGTCGCCATTGGCGGCATTGCCTCGGTGTTCGAGTGGCTGGCAGCGATCGGCATGATCGTCGCCTGCAGCGCGACGTCGCCAAACCCCATGCCGGCGACGCTGATTATCCTGCTCGTCGTCAGCGGGGTCCGGTACGGCCTCGTCGGGCTGATAGGCGCTTGGATTGCCGCCGCGTTTGGAATCGGGTGCGTGATCATGTTGCAGGTCACGACGCTGCACGTGCTCCGTCCGACCCTGGGAACGATCGCCCTGGCACGCTGGGAATTGGTCCTGTTGGCGGCGCTGGTGGTCATCGCGCTTTTCTTGCGCCTTGGGGGAGAGTGGACCCATCAAATCCAGGACCAGTGGGACGGGGAGCGCGCGGCTCTCCTCCAGCGTTTTGACGAGGAAGAAGGGAAGTGGCAGGAAGAGCATAGCGCACTAAGGCGGTTTCAGCTTGGTATTACGCCCCGCGAGTGGGAGATTCTATCGGCATTCGCCGACGGCCTCAACTACCGGGGAGCCGCCGACCGTCTCTTCATCAGCGAGGAAACGGTCCGGACGCACGTCCACCACCTCGCCGCTAAGCTCGGCCTATCCCACCAACAGCGCCATCGGGAAGCGATTCTAGCGGCGGCGGTGGACCAAGATCTCCTGTCGCCCCCCCCCGGAATGAGCCTCGCCCGACCTGAGGCCGCTTTGGCGCACCTCCTCGCCCCGTTGAGATTTGTCCAATGAAGCATTGAGGAAAAATCAACGCCGCGTTGATGGTGGATCTCCTTTCCTCCGGTTAGGCGAGAGCCTATTCTCGGGCAGTCGCAGCTCGGCGGCGGATCCGGACTCGGCGAGTTGCCAATTGATTGAATGACGTAGCACTTGCCTGGCCTCGTCGGGAGTCACCGACCCGTGGCGCTCCAAATACCCATCAATTTTGCCCGGCTCAGGAACGTTGTTGAATCGGAGGTGCCAGAAATGTAAGGGATGAAGAGCGCTCGACTCGGAGTAGCACTGCCACTGTTAAGGACATTGACGGAAAGAGGAGAGGAAAATGGGCACCGCAACTGGCAACGCGACCTACTACTGTCTATGTTTCGGCGGATCGTGCGATAATGGCACTGGCGGAGCCTGCGGAGATTGCAACGACGGATCCTACGACATTGCCTGGGCATACGTCTACTCCGATGACTCCTGCGACGAGGTCCAGCACGGCTGTCACACTTCGGTGTCCATCACCGACGTCTGCACGACCAACAGTTACTCTGGAAGCATCGAGGACGCCTGCCCCTGCAAGTCTCAAGAGGGGTGCAGCGCGACACCACTCTGCAGCGGGAGTAGCTACACCGACCCGAACTATGCCGAACCGCTGCTCGACCTGACCACCGCCTACTTCATGGCCCTCGATGGTAGCCTGGATGATGGACGTATACCGATCAGCATTACCATCTGAGAGCGCTGGCATCTGCACCCGTTGGCTTCATCGGCTGCTCGCGCCGATTGGGTATTGATCATTGAGAGGAGGATTGCCGTGAGCCTCGCATCCCGTCGGACCTTCGTCAAGATTCTGGCCGGACTACTGGCCTTTGTGCCAGCGTCGCGGGCACTCGCCGCAGGCGTGAATACCCCGCTCCCTCGGACGGGCAACCAGCCGGCGCCACGGGTTGAGAAATACCTGGGCGGTTGGGTAACCGGTGTTGCACCGGGCCGGGTCAAAGTCCGCAGCTATGACGGCGAGTATATCCTTCGTCTGGCCGCAAACAGTCAGCTTTGGAAGGGGGCCTGGAACAGCAACTCCACCGTCGAGGTCGGTGACCGGGTCGAGGCCTGGGGCACGCGCCAGGTTGGTGGGTTCTTCGACGTCGAGCGAATGTGGGTCAACATCGTCAACCTGATTGGTCCAGTCTCGAACATTCACGAAACGGCAAACCAAATGCAACTTTCCCAGCGCGACCGGTTCCGCGGCTTGCTTTCGGTGACGATCGACCCACAGACAATCGTCGTGTCGAACCGAACCCAACGGCTCTATTCGCCAGGGCAGTTGCGCCTGACGGCAGGAGAATCGGCGCAGATTATCGGTCTCCTGCTAAAGGATGTGTCGGTCCGAGCTACCCGCGTATTCGCGTAAGCCACGCTCCGAGGAGGTCCTCGGCCATCGACATTGGCCGCCCTAGTCGGTCCGGCAATCGCCGCCGGGCCGGCTGGGCGGGACGGTTGGAGACGAGAATGGGTCTGGTCACCTTCATCCTGGAGTTGTACTTTGCCGCGATGCTTGGCGTGTCCGGTCTGGCCAAGGCGGAGCAACCGGAGCGATTCGCGGATACGCTCAGGCGTCACCGGATTCTGCCACGGCAGAGCATCGATCTGGTCAGTCGACTGTTTCCATGGGCTGAGGTTGCCCTCGCCGGCCTGCTAGTCACGGGGGAGGCGCAGCATGCCGCTGCCATCGCGACGGTCGCCATATTTGCGACGTTCAGTGCCATCGAAGTTGTGCTCGTGACGACAAAGCGCGCCACCGAGTGCGGGTGTTACGGCGTCGCCTACTCGCAGCGGGTGGACCATGCTTCGGTGGCGACATCGACGGTCCTCACGGTCGTTGCCGCCACCCACCTCTGGCTCGTCGGCCACGCGACACCCGTGGACTGGCAGTGGCGCCTGGGTGGCTCGATTCTCCTCCTGGTGGCCGGGGCCTGGATCGGCTGGCGAATCCTATCCCGGAAGCGGTCCTGGCGGCCCCGAGGCAATCCTGGTACGTTAGTGGAGACTCGGACGGCGTGACCGGACGTCGCGGGATGAGGGGACACCGGTCCGTCGTGCTCCTAGCTTTCTTGCTCGCCCTCGCAACGGGGTGCCGCGGCTATCCATCTTCGACAAACAACTCGGGACGGGGCGAACCGAGTGACGTCCGGCCCGCTCCATCCGTGCAAGCGACTGCGCCGGAGGCGTCGCCGACGCGCTCGGGCCCTGCTGTTCAGGCCGAGGGCACCCCCGCTCCGTCCGTGGCTGCGACCGGTAGCTGTGTCGTTGCTCTGGTGGGACAGGTTCACGGTACGGTGACACGGGCGGCCAACGACCCGAACGGGCCACCCATCTATGTGACGGTGGACTACTC
>JBOGTX010000437.1:0-5249 GCA_050695695.1 Chloroflexota bacterium | reverse complement strand
CGGTTTTAGTGACCGTGGCCCTTTTGTCGCTTCCGCAACAATTGGGTTGACGCCAGCATCGTTCACCGGTCTGACCGGCTGGCATCTCCAGCTCGTGCACTTGTGGCCCCCTGTCGGATCCTTCCTTGCCTCCTAGTGGGTCACGCCGTAAATAACCGGTGCTGAGCAAGAGTGGCGGCTGAGCCGCCCAGGCGGCGGGTCCGGGCGCGTACCCGCCTCTCGTGCCGCTTCCCATCCCCCACCAACGGCGTCGGCGAGGTGGTCCCGCCAGCGACGGGGTCCTCCAACCAGGTGATGATGTCGTCCGGCGTTGCCGGGTGCTGGCCGGCCCGTGCGCGTCGCACCATGATCCGTGGGAGCGATTCCGCCATCTTCAGCCACGAACCCGAAAGCGGCGTAGTGAGCGGCAGCACCCCGTGCTCAAAGAGCCAGCGCCCGATCGAATAACTCCGGTGTTCGGCCAAGTTGTCCCCGACGAGGATCAGGCGCAAAGGCGGCAAGGTCTCGCGGGGGACGGGGCCAAGCCAGGTCTCCCAACGCGCCATGACCGGGCGCTCGGCCTCGGCCAAGGCCACCGCGGGAAGCGTGGCGAGGATCTGGGTGAGTTGCGCCTGGAGCCAGGGATGCAACACCGTGGTCGGCGCGTTGCGCCCCCCCGTGGCCCGGACCTCGCCCGTGTGGGGCCGAAAGAGCGTGAGCAACGTGGCCGTCCCGTGGCGGATGTCTTCGTGGGCTTGGCGCACGGGCTGTCCCTCCGGTGGCCAATTCTCGCCCGGATAGGGCACCGTCTGGTCGGGACCGGCTTCATCCTGGCACCAGAGCTCCCGCCCCACCACTTCCGCCCCGCAATACGCCTGCTCGATCAAGCCCTTTTTTTCTCGGTCGGCGGATCGCTCCCCGTGACGACGCCCCTTTTGCGCTGGCGCTGGGCGGTCCCGGTCGGGCACCAGCTCCGGGTCCGCTGATACGAACGGCCGGCCTCCTCCAAGACTCGCCGAATTGTCGTCGCGCCGATCCGCCGCTCCGTGCCCGTGCGCAAGCGGCGCTGCAAGGTGCTCAGCGACCAACTCGCCGTTCCATCGCCACGTCGGTCGGGCCCGCGCTGGGCCAGCGCCACGATCGCGGCGCGGGCGGTGGCGTCGTAGCTCGGTTTGCGTCCCCGCCCCGCGCCGATGTCCAGGGCGCCCAGCCCCTCCCGGTTGAAGCGGCCCACCAAATTGGCCACCGTCGTGGCGCTCCGCAACCCGGCTCGGCGGGCCGCCGTCGCAAAACTCTGGCCTTCGCCCACGGCCAGAATCGCCCGTGCCCGGCGCACGCGATCTACCCGCTCGCTCGTCCGTTTGATCAGCCGCTCCAGGGCCATCCGCTCCTCGCCCGAGAGCACCCGGAGCGATTCCTTCTGTGGTGTCACGATGGTTGTTCTCCTTGCTCTCACCACAGTATCCCACGCAATCTCCTTGAACGCCCGTTCTTTGCGGCGTGACCCACTAGGCACCCTGGAGATCTTCTGCGATGCGCTCGCGACGCAGCGCGCACCCACGTCGGCCTGTGTGGACTCTGGTTTCCGGCACCGGACAGTGACCTCATCTTTTTTGAAGAGCTAACCACTTCGGCCCACCGGACCCACATCATCCTCCACGAGCTCAGCTACATGCTGCTCGGTCATCAGCCGCAGGACGTGGTCGATCCCGAGACGCTCCGTCTCCTCCTGCCGGACGTCTCCGCCCGCGCGGTTCGCTACGTGCTCGATCGGACCCCCTGTGCAGAAGCCGCGCGACCCCGGCCGCCGCCCCTTCTGGCTGACTCTGTTTTCCCTCGCCGTCGCGGTCACCGTGCTTTTGCCCCCGCTGTACGTCGCGGTCGATCGCTGGTCGCACAATCCTAACCTGGCGCGGCTGCTCGGAGATGGTCCGGTTCTGATCGGCTGCTGGCTGGCGCAGCAGTTCCTTCGGCACCTGGATCATCCGGATGGGGCCGTGCGTCGACGGGGCCTCCAGCACTGGGCGATTCTCGTCGTCGCGCTGATTGCGCTGACGGGTATCTTCGCCTCCGCCTCGGCCACCGACGAAGCGCTCGACTTCATCGGCCGGTACCGAGGCAGCGCCTTCTTCGTGAAGTACGAGCTCGTCTTCCTCGGATATCTGGGGCTGACCAGTGTACCTTCCAGCCGGACGATGATCCGCCATTTGGCGCGAACCGTCACGGCACAGAATCCCTCGCCGTGGCCGGTCAATGGATGGAGCCGGTACCGGGGCAGATTGAGCGCCTGCGCCGTGGTGGCGACATCGAGAAGGGCAAGAATGTTTTCCACGATGTTCCAGAAGATCCGGTCGGATCAGAATGCGGTCTCCCCGCTCATGCAGCCGCCGTAGCCCGCGATGGTTGAAGCCCCGAATCATGAGGAACTGAGAGTTGTCACTTGTCAAAATAGTGGCGCCGTACTCAAGTCAACTCGTAGCCAAGCTTCACCGCGAAGCGTCGGAGCGGGTCGAGAAGTGAAGGATCGGCGAGCTCGCGGTGGAAGCTGGGAGAGGGATCGATCGCGTCAACCGCGCGCTCGTAGAGCGCCACCGCCGGCTGATTCGCGTCCATCGAGGAGCAGTACCAGACGCCCTCGACGTGTGGATAGGCGTCGTAGATGGCGCGCGACCAGGCGCGGGCTCGGTCTCGTCGTCCCGCGTTGATGAGCATGGAAGCCCCCGCGGCCGTGGGCCAGTTGCCGGTCAGGTCCAGGAGGGACACCGCCCGGCGCAGCCGAAAGCCGACGAGCCATGGGAGACAGTCGTGTGTGTCGATCAGGCGCTTCTCCTGGAACACCTCGGCGACGCAGGTGATGATGGCCAGTGCCGCGTAGAGAATGCCCCGCTCCTGTTCGTGCGACGGCGGCAGGTGGTGGTCGAACCGGGACAAAAGCAGCGGCCCATACCGCCGGAATGACCCCCAACTTGTGGGATAACCCGTGCCCTGGAAATAGATCCGCCACAACTCGCTGCCGGCAGGCAGGGTGATGGCGCGTGCGGGCAGGCGATGCGCCAGCTCGGACGCGGACGGCGGGGCCGGCAGCTTCGGCACCGACTACAGCTCGGCCGCCAGGTCCGCAACCTTGGCCGCGTCAAATCCCGCCCTCAGCCATTCCAGTGGGCTGACGGGGGTTTCGTCTTCCCCGACCACCAGATCCGGGTTGGCCGTGGTGAACCAGCGCCAGACTCCGACGGGGTGCAGCCCGGTGCGCAGGCGGGCAAAGACGAAGCCGAGGTGCGGCACGAGCTGCCCGTGCTCGAACTGGAACCGGGGCAGCCGCCAGTTGCCGCGGTCCTTCAGGCCGTAGAGGGTGCGGGCCGCCAGCCGCTGACGGATCCGGCTGGCCTCGACCTGCAACAGCTCGGCAACCTGGCTCACGGTGTACGCCGAGGCGACGAGCACCGCGTACTCGGCCGCCGTGCGCAGGAGCGGATCCTCCCGGCCCCACTCGACCGGTGCCAGGTCCATGCCGCCGCGCCGCAGGGCGTCCCGCTCGGCGGCCGTCAAACTCGTGGCGGGATCGGTTCGATACCGCTCGCCGAGGACGGTTGTCAGCGCCTCGGTCACCACCTGCTCGAATAACTCGGGGGTCTCGGTGATGCCGACCCGGCGCAGGACCGACGCTGGAATGGCCATGCCGCACCTCCTGGCTATCAGTATAGCACGGCGTTAGCCGGTGTTAGAGCCTCGAATACCACCCGAGCGGTTGGTGACGTCCTCGAGACGCGCGCCAACGGCGTGGCCAAATTGGGAGTTTGCCCCGGCGGGTGATCCGCTTTGGGACCCGGCTACGTTGGATTTCCGACCGGCGGGGCTGGTTCTCGCGAGCTTCTATGAGGGTTATGGTGGGCAACCGGAGGAACCGCACGCAAGCATCTATGAGCTGTTGATGGCCACCTGGCGGACGCGGGCCGAGCTCGAGCAGGGCGTCTACTCTCGCTGTCTCGTGGATGGATCTAGTCGAGGCCTGGTCACATTTCGTGCGCTACATACGATCGCTGACCGACGTACGACTCAGCACCGTTCCTCGCTCCCAGAGATTGCTGCAAAACTGAGCGCGTCGCATCGTCCGGTGTGTAGATCATGATCCTGATGTCGGGGTCGCTGAGCACCTGCAAGTTAAGGTGCTCGAACTCCAGATGCCCCAGGGTAGGATGTTCGATGACTTTGTGACCGTCGATCGAGCGACGCGCTTGATGGTGCGGCCACCACTGACAGAATTCTGGGCTCACCTGTTTGAGGTCATCAATCAACTCCTCGAACCAGCGATCGTCCGGATACCGAGCACTGGCGGTGCGAAACTCCGCGAGCATGCTACGTGCCACCTGCTCCCACTGGGGCCGCTCTCGTCTCGTCGTACTGGTGAAGAGCTGCCAGATCAGATTGCGTGCATAGGGCGAAGATGCTTGCGCGATATCGAAAAGAAGATCGACCGCTTTGTTCCAAGCCAGGTAGTCCCAGCGTCGTCCCAGAACACACGCTGGTGTAGGGTCAAGATCGTCCAGCACCTGTCGGAGGGCCGGGCTCACCCGCTCCTCCGAAGGGGATCCGTAAGGCGGTGGTGATTGCCAGGAGAGCAAGAACAGATGGCGACGTTCATTCAGCGAGAGCCGAAGGGCCTGAGCAAGGCTTTACAGGACTTGGGTTGAAGGATGGACGTCGCGTCCCTGCTCCAGCCAGACGTACCACGAGGTGCCAATATTGGCAAGCTGTGCGACCTCTTCACGGCGCAACCCGGGCGTGCGTCGGCGAAGGCCCGGCGGCAACCCCACCTCGGACGGAGAGAGGTGAGCCCGTCGCTGGCGGAGAAAGTCCCCGAGGGCCTGGCGCCGTTCCCGCTCCCGCATCGCCAACGCTCCTCATCCGGGTAGTCAGGCACCTATGATCAAGCCGCCCTGGTCCCAGTATCCGCCCCGGAGTTTGCTCGGGTGGAGCAGTTGAGTCAAGAGGCCGGCCGTGTCTGGAAGGGGGACACCCTTCCAAGTTTGGGAAAGTCGAGGGAAGATTCATGGCTCTGCAATTTGGGATATCCCTGCCGCAAGGCTGGATCACGGAGATGGCGAACATTCACAACCCATTGGATTCGCTTCGCTTCTTTGCAAGAGAGATTATGACACGGTAGAGCGTGAATCTAGTGGGCCACGCCGCAATTAACTGGGGAGCGGCACGTGCAGCGGCAGAGCCTGAGCCCTCGGGGGGAGTCGGGCAACGCTCCGCGGGCACGCGGG
>JBOGTX010000436.1:0-6568 GCA_050695695.1 Chloroflexota bacterium | reverse complement strand
AGGTCAGACTCCAGCGGTGGATGCGCAACAACTGGCGATTCTGCCGCTCGACGTCGTCGACGAGATCGAGGATCTTCCGAAGACTCGGCGATGCTTCACGCTCGAGGACGCCCACGGTGAACCCGATCTCCGCGATTGCTCGAACGTAGCGCGACTCGAAGCGATCCCAGGCGCGGTCGTTGTGGAAAGGTGACGCCGTGGCCGGCGCGCGCGCGATCGCGCCGATCACGCCGGCCCAGACCCGTGGCGAGAGCAGCGATTCTGGTCGAGGTGCCCGTTTGCGCCGCGACGCGTCCCGACCCGGGAAAAAGCGATGGGCATCTTCCGGCAACAGCACGTCGGGAAAGAGCTTGTAGATCGCCTCGAAAACGGCGACGCTCACGTAGGGGCGCCCCCGCCACAGGCGGGTCATCGGCTCAAGGTCGGATGGATCGACCCCGAGGATCCGCAGCGGCTCCCGGAAGGCGATGTCCTCCAGCCCCCGCCGCAGGATCGACCAGCCGAGCGGCGAGACCGGCTCGCCGAGGCGCTCGTCCAGGAAACTGCTGGTCCACTCGCGTGAGGCGACGCGGTCGGCTGCCTCGGCGCTCGATCGACCGAGTCGGGCGGTGATCGGTCGGGCCTGAAAGCAGAACCATCGGCCACCGGCCAGGCCCCATTCGACGTCCTGGGGCGCCGCTAACCGGCGCTCGATCTGGAGTCCCAGCAGCGCCAGGCCGCCCACCTGGGCCCGGTTGAGGACCGGCCGTCGTCGTCGCCAGAGCGGCACCGCTGCCAGGCGAGTACCGGTCGTAAAATCAAGCACCCGCTGGCAGCGCTTGTCGCCGATCCGCGGACGCGCGGATTCGGAGAGCGTCTCGCGGTCCACCAGATAGCGGTCGGGACTAACCTCGCCCTGAGCGAGCGCCTCGCCCAGCCCCCAGACTGCCTCGACCACGAGGCGCGAGTCGTCGTCCAGGGGGTCGACGGTCAACATGGTGCCGGCCGCCTGGCAGATGATCTGGGTCTGAACGATCACCGCGATGGAGGGTCGTCGATTGGTTGGCGCGAGCCGCGCCCGGTAGCGAACGACGGACGGTCCGAACGCCGAGGCCCAGCAGCGGCGCAGCGCCTTGAGCAGCGCCTCGAAGGTTCGAACGTTCAGCACCGTCGCATGCTGGCCGGCAAATGATGCTTCGGGCAAGTCTTCGCCGATGGCCGATGAGCGCACCACCACGGCACCGGTTTCCTGAATCGCGTCCCCAAAGGCGCCGCGCAGCGCCTCGATCGCCCGGGCGGGCAGCTCTCCGCGCTCGAACCCGGCGTGGATCCGCGCGAGCAGCGCGGCCCCGGTGGTCAATTCGCCTGGCTCGCGGAAGACGGATTCTAACTCGACGATCGCGATCCCCAGGCCGTTCTGTTCGACGAAGCCTTCGAAGACGGATGTTGGAACGACGAATCCGTTCGGCACCGGGACACCGGAGCGGAAGAGGTGGCCCAGCGTCGCCGCCTTCATCCCGGTGGTAGGTGCGTCGTGGAGATCGATCTGGTCGAGTGGCAGAACTGGTGCTTGGGACATGTCACTAGAATTATAGGGAGTATCGGCGGCAATTCGCCAATGCCGGGCATGAGAAGTGCCGATTTCGTCCGGAAGGGGAGAACATGTCGCCACGACTCGCGCGGGTCGGCGCGCTCGGCGGCGCCGCGGCCGGTATCGTGTACCTGATGGTCGAGCAGATTCTCGCGGTGTTGCACGATCGGCCAGTCGACGAGCCGTTGCGCCTGTTTACCAGTACCGTCCTGGGCGCGCGCGCGCTCGCGCCGGTCTACCCGGTGAACGACGCGATTCTGGTCGGCTCGGTCGTGGTGCTGGCGGCGTCGACGATCCTCGGCCTGGTGTTTGCCGCGCTGACGTTTCACTTTCCGGGCCTCGCCGCGACGGTCGGAACGCTGATCATCGCCGGCGGGACCTACGGTGGTGGTCTCTGGCTGCTGAACTTTTACGTGCTGGGCAGCTTTTTCTGGCCCTGGCTCACCCAGACGGATCCGACGGTTCAGCTCGCCTGCGCGGCGGTTGGTTACGGCGCGTCGCTGGGCGCCGGCTTCGCGCTGGCCGGGGTTCACCGATCCTCCCAGCTAGAGTAACCGGACACCATTTTTTGTTACAATCACTGCCGGGTAGACGGGCCGTCGGCGCGACCGCCGGGCGGTACGGGCCGCGGCGGTCGGACGATGAGCGACATCAGGGGGATCTGAGCGGTGCGATTGGATGGGAAGGTGGCGCTGGTCACCGGTGGCGGATCGGGCATCGGCGAGGGGGCGGCGCGCCGGTTCGCCCGGGAGGGCGCGCGCGTCGCGGTGGTCGATCGGCGGGCGGAGGCGGCCGAGGCGGTGGCGCAGGCGATCCGCGCCGAAGGCGGCAAGGCCGAGGCTTTCGTGGCCGACGTCTCCGACGAGGAGCAAATTCGGCAGGCGGTCCAGGGCGCGGCGCAGCGCCTCGATGGCCTGCACGTGGTCTTCGCCAACGCCGGAATCAACGGCATGCAGACGCCGATCGAAGAGATGACGCTCGACGAGTGGCACCTGACGATCGAGACCAACCTGACCGGCACGTTTCTGACCGTCAAGCACACGATCCCCTTGCTGCGCGAGGCAGGCGGTGGGTCGATCATCATCACCGCGTCGGTGAACGGCAACGTGATCTTCTCCTTGCCCGGCTACTCGTGCTATTCGACCTCGAAGGCCGGCCAGGTGGCGTTTTCGAAGATGGCGGCGGTCGAGCTCGCCCGCTGGGGAATCCGGGTCAACGCGGTCCTGCCGGGTGGCGTGGCGACGAACATCCGCGAGCGGACCTACCGGCGCAACCTCGAGAAGGTGGCCTACGACGTCAAGATGCCCCAGCCGTTCCCGCCGCTGACCGGTCGCCCGGCGACGACCGACGAGGTGGCCGAGCTGCTGCTTTTCCTCGCCTCCGATTCGAGCCGGAACATCACCGGCGGCGAATTTCTGATCGACGCCGGGGCATCGCTGCTGCGCGGCTGATGCCTCGGCGTGTCGGCGATCTCGATCGAGCTGTCGATCTACGGCTCGGGAGAGAGGCAGGTTGTCGACTCAGCCGGCAAGTTGCCTCTCTCCCGAGCATTCGAAGGGAGGGTTCCGACAAATGGTCATGGTACCCGAGAAGGTCATGCGGCGTCGGCTCACTTTCCAGGACTACCAGGCCTTGCCCGACGACCAGGATTACGAGATCATCGACGGGGTGTTGTACGTGGCGCCACGCGCGCGGTCTGGCCACCAGGCGGCGGCCAACGAGCTCGCCGCTCTTCTCACCATCCACACCAGGGATCATGGCCTCGGCCGGGTTGTTCCTGATGCTGACCTCCTCGTCGCCGACCGAGATATTTACCTGGCGCCGGATATCATGTATTTCGAGAAGGGTCGCTTCGAGGAGATCAATCGCGACGATTGGATCCGGATCATCCCCGACCTGGTCGTCGAGGTGCTCTCGCCCAGCACCGAGGAGTACGACCGGCGGAGGAAGCGCGAGATTTACGCCCAACTCGGGGTGCGCCACTACTGGATGGTCGATCACCGTGGTCGCGCGGTTATCGAGTGCGTTCTGACGAGCGATGGTGCTTACCAGGAGCGGACGATCCAGGCGGGCGATCCGTTTCGCCCGGTGCTGTTTCCGGATTTGGAAATCGACCTGATTCAGGTCTTACGCTGATCGGGAGGGGGACATGGACACACTCCGTTTTCGCGACATTGCGGTGAACGATGACCATGCCTATGCCCGTTTGATGTACGTGCTCGGCTATCCGACCTCGGAGGACGCCGCGCAGTGCCGGATCGAATCGATCGCTTCTGATCCGGATTACCCACGATTGTCGCCGACGTGGGCGGCGAAGCGCGTGGACTGGCCGGCGCGCGTTTGGGGCAATCTATGAATTGAACGATCGAGTGGCGCAGGTGCTGGTCTTGGTCGTCGACGAGGGGTGGCAAGGCAAAGGAATCGGAAGCGCCCTGCTCAGTTTGGCCGAGGCGTGGGCGAAGGAGCAAGGCGCGGTGGGAATGTACTTGGTTAGTGGGAATGATCGCGTCTCGGCCCACCTATATCTACGAGCGCCGAGGCTACGAGTCCACCGAGCGCGTGTTCCGTCAACGTCTCTGATTGTCTGGAGCTTACGCCTGTTCGCGAAGGCTGCGGGTGTCGCCGATTCGCGTGGATGGCCGAGATTTCTGCTAAGCCGTCCGTTGCCAAGGGTAGGAATGAGATGCTTGACCGGGAGGCCGAACTCTCCGGGCGGTCGACGACGATCCCCACGATCATCGCGTCTCCAGTTCCTACTGGATCACTAAACTTTCAAAGCATCTGCGCTGGGGAGGAAGGAAGGTTCCGAAAGAATGGTCATGGTGCCCGAGAAGGTCATGCGGCGCCGGCTCACTTTTCAGGACTATCAGGCGCTGCCCGACGACCAGGATTACGAGATCATCGACGGGGTGTTGTACGTGGCGCCACGCGCGCGGTCTGGCCACCAGATCACGGCCAATCGACTTGCCCACATTCTGACCGGGTTTACCGAAGATCGACACCTTGGCACGGTCGTGCCCGACACCGATTTGATCGTGACCGACCGCGACATCTACGTCTCACCCGACATCATGTATTTCGCGCGCGACCGCTTCGACGTCGTCAATCGCGACGATTGGATCCGGATCATCCCGGATCTCGTGGTCGAGGTGCTCTCGCCCAGCACCGAGGACTACGACCGGCGGAAGAAGCGCGAGACGTACGCCCGCCTGAGAGTGCCGCACTACTGGATGGTCGACCACCGAGCGCGCCGGGTGATGGAGTGCGTCCTCCGACCCGACGGCGCCTATCAGGAGCGCACGATCCCGGCGGGCGAGCCGTTTCGCCCGGCGCTGTTTCCGGATTTGGAGATCGATCTGGTCCAAGTTTTCCGCTAGATCGCCAATTCCAGGTCGCCGATCCGGACGCCGGTCGGCTCGAGGCGCAGGGTGAGTCGGCCGCGATCGGTCTCGATGGTCAGCGCGTAGCTGCCCGGGCCGTGGGCGCTGAGGTCGAGGCGCTCGATTGCCTGGCCGACGAGCGCGGCGAGGGCGCGGCTCACCTCGCCGACCGAGCCGGCGATCGTGGCGCCCCGAGGGGTCTGGTGGAAGAGGCGAATCAGCGCTTCTTCGCCGAGCGCGCCGAACCGGGCGCGAATCCGCCCGGTGTGCAGCCCCATTTCCAGAAAGTTCTCCAGTTGGGTGATGCGGTCGGCGGTGACCGTGCCGGCTTCCACGCCGGCTAAGAGCGCCTGATAGTCAAGCCCACCGGGCGAGTTTCCCAGCGCCTTGACGACGTCGCGCAGCAACGGCACGAGCATCGACTGGTCGCGTGGATTGATCGAGATCGCTCCGCCGCCCGGCGTGGGCATGTGCTCGTCGCTCGGCTGATCCGCGATAACCGAGCTGCCATCTCGTCGCTCCGAAGCGCGGGGAACAAGCCCCCGCGCTTCGGCAGCCCCGGCGGATTCTTCCTGGATGACAGAGTCCGCGCTGGGTACGACGGATGCGTCGGCCGCCGCGTCCGGGTCGCGTGGCATCACGCGCGCCCGGCCACGATTTGTTCTTCGCCAAGGATCGCCTCGGCCTCGTGCTCGAAGCCGCCGGTCTCGATCGCGCAGTGCATGCCGCACTCTTTCGGCGCGTTCTTCTCCCACCACCAGCGGCCGGCGCGGGGGTCCTCGCCGGGCTTCGATGGGCGGGTGCAGGGCGCGCAGCCGATCGTACGGTAGCCACGATCGTAGAGCGGGTGATGGGGAACCTCGTGCTCCTCGAGGTATGCCAGAACTTCGTCTTCCATCCAGTCGGCCAGCGGGTTCACCTTCACGATCCCACCGTGGTCGTGGTCGAGCTCGATCTTGCGGATGTTCGAGCGGGTGGCCCACTGATCGCGGCGCAGACCGGTGATCCAGGCGTCCAGATCGTCGAGAACGCGCCGGAGCGGCTCGATCTTGCGAATCTCGCAGCAGGTCAGGCGGTTCTTCACCGATTTGTAGAACAGGTTGACGCCGCGCTCGCGCACCAGCGGCTCGATCAGCGAGGGACTGGGCGAATAGACCTCGATCTCGATGCCGTAGTGCGAGCGAACCCGATCGATCATGTCGTAGGTTTCCACCGGAAGCCGACCGGTGTCGATGGTGAAGACGCGCACCGACGGGTCGATTCGCCAGGCCATGTCCAGAATGGCCATGCCGTCCATCTGGAAGCTGGTACAGATCGCCGCGCGCGACCCGAACGTCTCGATGGCCCAGCGAATGACGTCTTGAGGCTCGTGGTCATCGTATTCGACGGCGAGCTCGCCCGCTTCGTACTCGTCCAGCATCACCCGTTCGGTCGCGATCATACCCATCCTCGCTTCATTGGTGGTCGACGTTAACCCACGGCCTCGACGAGCTCGCGCTCGCTGCCGTGGGCGATGGTCGTCAGCTCGTCGTCGCTCCGGCGACGGCAGAAGTCCCGGAAGCGCTCGCCCGCCTGGCGCTGCTCCAGGAACGCGCGAATCAGTCGCTCGACGTAATAC
>JBOGTX010000435.1:0-3109 GCA_050695695.1 Chloroflexota bacterium | reverse complement strand
GGGGAGCACACCCGACTTACTGGCTGTTCAATACCTACTTCGAAGTCGGTCCTTGGATGACTCACGTCAAAGCGCGCCCCGAGCCCGATGGCCGGGCGCTCACCGTCAGGAGGGCGATGGTCGAGCTGACGGCCATGCTTAGCGCCGAGGTATTCGAGCCGTGCGGGATCGATGTATCTCCGCTTCGTGCTTTCATTCAGCGCGCGCGGGCCGAGACGGCCTACGGAAAGGCGATCGGAACGAAATAGGTGCCTCTCGGTTCGTCCTCGCGCGTCGTGATGACGACCGGATGCTGGGTGCTACTGGCATCCTGGACAGACATCGTTGACCAGCAGGTGCTCCAACACGGTGACGGTGCAGATTCGACAACGGCCCATTCGTTGCTGGCGAGCCCTGCGGTCGCAACCACATTCCCCGCACTTGGGGCAGGTTCCCTCGCCGCAGACGTCGTGTGGCCACCACCGCGTGTTGCCCGAATAGCCACAGGTCGGGCAGTTGATGGTGCCGTGATAGCCCCGGTCGGGCCGACCGACGTCGGAGAAGTGCAGCTTCGCCACGTTCCACAGATCGTTCTCGGCAAAGACCGCGTAGACGAGATCGCCCTCCGCCAAGGCAGACAGATAGAACTGCCGGTGCTCGCCGTCGGGGTACGGCCACCAGGTCACGGCCCTCTCGGCGACAGGCGCGACCCGGAGCGGGTGGCCAGCAGGGACAGGGTCGCCCTTCCAGGCGTACGGTCGCGTGTCGCGGGCCCGGGCCGAGAAGAAGATGCTGTTGGCCGTCGTATCGACGAGGGCGACGAAACCGTCACAGGGCAGCCGCTGCGCCAGGGCCACCGCGCAGGCTGATCGAGAGCCCTGGGACAGACCGTAGAGGCCGTCCACCGTTGCGGCGGACGGCGGTCGACCAGCCAGGGCGGTGTCGATCAACTCCGTCGGGATGAGGAGAGCGGCGGCGAGCCAATCGCACAGCTGCTCCAGTTCGCGCAGGGGCTCGGGCCGGTCGGCTAGCCAGTTGAGGCAGGCGTCGTCGTTGGCGATGAGGTGGTGGGCGAGTTCGTGCAGGAGCGTGAAGTTCTCGCGCCGGTTGCTGGTTGGCCGGTAGAGGATGATGCCGGCGTCGGTGATCGAGCTGCCGTCGCACCATCCGCCGTTACCCCGGGATTCGAACGACGGGGCGGCTTCGATGGTCAGGGAGAAGTGGAGTTGGATACCGACTTCCGGGCTGTCGGCAAGGTCTCGCTTTGCCTCGGCGGGGATGGCCGCCAGGAGTCGATCGACGTGCCGTGGTGTGCTCATCGGCCATCGAGTTTTCGGAGGATGGCCCGCAGGATCTCGCGCAGCTGTTCATCGGTCACGTCTTGCGCCCGGTAATGGGCGGCGAGGAGTTGCTCTCCGGCGCGGCGCGCGGTGCTTTGGGCGTCCTGGTCATGTTCGGCGGCCCAGCTCGCGATTAGGTCGTGGAACGCTGGCGAATTGAGGAACGCCCGCACCGGGCTGAGGTCGCTGGTGTCGACCGTCTCCAGATCGGCGACCGAGCAGTTCAAGACGGCGACGAGGGCCGTGACGATTGGCTGGTCCAGGGGTAGGGCCACCGCCGTCTCGATTCGGAATAGCTGGGCGCTACTGAGTGTGACGCCGGACTTCTGCACCCCGAGAGCGACGTCGGCCAGTTGGAGTTTCTTCGACGTGCGAAGCCGCTTGACCTTGGCGCCGGCAATCTCGATCTGTTGACCGGCTCGATCCAGCCCGAACCGGGCGGCGATCCGGCCGGCTCCTGAACCGGACGATCCGGCAAGGACGCCCTGGGCCGCTCGAAGCATTTCGAAGCGGGCCTCGGCCTCGGCGCGTACGTCGCTGGGCAGGTCGGTCAGATCCGGTGGAGGTCCTTCACCTTCTAGATGGGCCAAGAAGCCTTCAACGAGGTCGTCGAGCTGGTCTGACGGATCGATCATGGTTTCGTTCCCGCGGAGGGATAGTTTGATCCCCCGCTCTCTTCGGTGTCGAACGGTGGCCCATCTGCGAAAGCGGAAAGCTGACGCAGACGACCCAGTGCGGCGCTCACAAGCTGAGACACCCGCTGGGGCGTGACCCCAAGAACGGCGGCGACCTCGTCTCGGGGACGGTCCCGCATAACGATGCTCTCCAGGGCGATGCGCTCGCGCTCGGGCAGTCCATCGAGGTGAGCCGCGATCTCAGAAGCGAGCTCGGACCGGACCGCGAGCTCTTCGGGTCCGGCCGGGATGATCCGGGCCGGCGACTCGGTTGCAGAGTCTGGCGGCTCGTCAGCTTGGTGTTTTCGGCGCCGGAGGGCGTCGACAGCACGAAGACGAGCGATCCGGGCTAGATAGCTGTGAAGCTGTTCCACCTCGGCAGGAAGTCCCTTGGTGATCGCTTCACTAAGGGCGATGGACACGATGTCGTCGGCGTCGACCCCGAGGGCGGTCTGCCCCTTGAGGACCGACGCGGCCGCCGCGTACATAACCGGGTAGTGCTGGGAGAAGATCGCAGCCCAGTCGGGGCTGCCGGCCGCCAAGCTCGTCAGCGCCGGATCGGCGGCTTCGGTCACGCCGTCCACTTTCCCACGGTCGACCTGGCACTGGGCGATGGTTCATTCGTCGTACTCGCACAACCGGTCGCAGACGTGGAACTTGCCGTCCCGATAAGCGTTGTGCGGACTCACAGCTCCCGCTCGCTTCTTGCCTTCGTCTCGTTTCGGTTCGTCGGAGGCGTGAACGCCACGATCGTGCCGTCAGCCGCCGGCCGAAGCTCCGATCCAGGGTCCTCGCTGTCGGTGCCGGCGCTCGTGCCGCCGGGATCGCGGCTGGCCATCAACGAGCGGAGAGGGCCAGCGGTGAGCTGAACGGCTCGCCGGCCGGGTACCTGTTCGAGGATGCCGGCCCGGACGAGATCCATGAGCGCTCGGGGACTCTCGCCGGTAAAGCGTGCGACCTCGGCGATCGGCACCGCCGGCTCCGCCCGGCGCCGCGAGCGGGTCTTGGACTGCCGGACAAGCCAGCACTGCTGGACCGAGGGACAGGTGACGAACCGAGCCCCGCTTGAGTCGGTCTCGGGGTCGACGTCCAGCTGACCGGCGCGGGACATCAGCG
>JBOGTX010000434.1:0-3049 GCA_050695695.1 Chloroflexota bacterium | reverse complement strand
ACCTCGACGACGTTGCGCATGTGCGACGAGAACGTCGAGAGGCTTTGCTCGATGCTCTGCTCGTCGCCGATGTCGGCCAGCACGTCCTGGAAGAGATGGATTTGCGATCCGGAGTCGGCCGGCACGTGGAGGCCCGCCTGCGCCATCAGGGTGAGCAGGCCGGCCGTCTTCAGCGCCACGGTCTTGCCGCCAGTGTTCGGGCCGGTGACCACCATCACCTGGAAGTCGTCGCCGAGGCGAATCGTCGTCGGCACGATCTTGCCGTGAAGGAGCGGGTGTCGCGCGTTGATCAACCGGAGGCCGCGCTGACCCGGCGCGCCGAGGCCGGTCTCGAGCGCCGGCTCGACGGCTTGCTGCGCGGCGGCGAGGCGGGCCTTGGCAAGCTGCAGGTCGATCTCGGCCAGCCCTTCGACGGTCGAGACGAGCCCATCGGCGTTGCCGGCCACCAGATCGGTGAGCATGCGCATGATTCGCTCGATCTCGTGCGTCTCTTCGATCTGTAGCTGGCGCCAGCGGTTGTTGAGCTCGACGGTCTCGAAGGGCTCGACGTAAACGGTCTGGCCGCTGGACGACTGGTCGTGAATCAGCCCGCGAAGCTGACCACGGGCATCCGAGCGCACCGGCACGACGTAGCGGCCCTCGCGCATGGTGATCAGCTGCTCCTGGAGGGCGTGTCGGTGGGCGGCGCCGTACACCAGATCGTGCAAGCGATCGAGCAGGCGCTGGTGGGCCACCCGAATCTCGGAGCGAATCTTCGTGAGCTCCGGGCTGGCGGAATCGAGGACGTCGCCGGTGTCGCTCAGACAGCGACCGATCTCGCTTTCGAGCCCGGGAAACTCCCGGATCATCTCCGCCAGGTCGGCCAGGCCGGGCGCAAGATTGCCCAGCTTGCCCACCGTGGCCCGCAGGACTCGCCCGCTCACCACCGTTGCCCGGGTCGCCAGAAGGTCCTCGGCGTCCAGCAAGCCGCCAAGGCGAGCGCGCTCAACCGCCGGCCGCACGTCGTGCGCGCCGCCGACGTTCAAGCTCGGCGAGAGGTCAAGCACCCTCACCGCTTCGCTGGTCAGCGCCAGGCGGCGCGCGACGAGCACGCCGTCGGTGCTTGGTGCCAGGGCGAGCGCCAGCTCTTTGCTCGCCGAAAAGCCGCAGGACGCGGCGAGCTGGGCGCGGACTCGCGGAAATTCTAATAGCTCGGTCGCTTTCTGATTCACGCCTCGGTCCAGATACCAGGAATCATGACACACCCGATGACCACCGAAAAACAAACTGGGGGGATGGTCATGGGCAAATGCTCTTGCATAGTATACCATGTTATGAGGAGCAGGCGGGTGAAAGTCATCTCGGTTGTCCGGGAGCTGATCGCCGACTTCGGCGAAGACAGGGGGTCGTTGCTCGCGGCCAGTATCGCCTATTACACGCTGCTCTCGATCTTTCCGCTGATTCTCGGCCTCCTCGCGTTGGCCGGGGTCTTCTTCAGCGATCCGGCAACCCGCGATCGCCTCGTCCATGGGATCGCCTCGGCCTTCCCCGGCTCGGAGACGCTGATCCTGGGGACCGTGGACGACGTCGTGCGCGGCAAGGGGCCCGCCGGCATCGTGGCCACCCTCGGGCTGATCTGGTCGGCGAGCGGGGTCTTCGGCGCGATGTCGACCGCGCTGAACGCGATCTGGCGAGTCCCGCACCAGCGCAACGTCATCCTGAACGCGCTGCTGGCGATCGGGCTCGTCCTGGCGGTCGGACTGGTCTTCGTGGCATCGCTGGTCTTGAGCACGGTGCTGACCGTCGCCGCCAAGCTAGACGTCCCCCTGCTGAGCGTCTCGCTGGACCAGGTGCCGCTGCTCTTTCCGCTGCTGTCGCTCGCGCTTCCGCTCGCGATCACCTTCGCCATCTTCGCGCTGATCTATCGGGTCGTGCCGAATCGCTACCTGGGCTGGCGCGACGTCTGGCCCGGCGCGGTGCTGGCCAGCGCCCTCTTCGAGGTGAGCAAGCAGGTCTTCGTCGTCTACCTCAGCGAGTTTGCCCACCTGAACGCGGTGTATGGATCGATCGGCGCGGTGATCGCCCTGCTGATCTGGTCCTATTACGCGGCGATCGTGCTGCTCCTGGGCGCGGAGCTCGACGCGGTGCTCTGGCGCGGCCGCCACGCCAGCGCGATTTGACGGTCATTCGACGAAGTGGACGGTCGGCGGCGGCCAGCCGTTGAAGTGGGAGGCGTACGCCAGGGTGTAGGCGCCGGCGTTCAGGAAGTAGACGCGATCGCCGACGCTCAGCTCGGGTAGCTCGGCCGACTCGGCGATCACGTCGACGCTGTCGCAGCTTGGTCCGGCCAGCACGACGCGAGATCGCGGTCCATTGGCCAGGGTGCTGACCTCGTAGGAAAAGCCGGCGATTGTCTCCATGAGCCCGTTGAAGACCCCGACGTCGAGGTAGACCCACTCCTCGTCGCCGCGCCGCGCCTTCCCGATGACCGACGCGCCAAGGAGCGCCGCGTCGCCGACGAGCGCGCGGCCCGGTTCGAGGGTCACCCGCGCCCGCGGGGGGAACCGATCGGCGATCGACTGGCGGACGACTTCGCCAATCTCGTCGAGCTTCGGGATGGTCCGGGTGTGCTGAACCGGGAACCCTCCGCCAACGCTGAGAAAGGTCAGGTTGACGCCACGCTGGCCGGCCCCGTTCCAGACCTCGGCCGATCGGGTCAGCGCGGCGTCCCAGCTCGCGCTCAGCCGACACTGCGATCCGACGTGGAACGTCGTGCCGACCGGCTGAAGTCCAAGGTCAGCCGCCTGGATCAGCAGGTCGATCGCCGCGCCCGTCTCGACGCCGTACTTTCGCGCTAACGGCCATTCGCTGCCGCTATTGTCCACCAGGAGGCGCGCGTAGACCGCCGCACCGGGCGCCTCGCCGGCGATCTTGACCAGCTCGTGGGTCGAGTCCACCGCGAAAGCCTCGACGCCCACGTCGGCCGCCTGGCGAATGAAGGATGGCGCCTTGATCGGGTTGCTCGAGACCAGCGGCGCCCGGCGATCGATCGCCTTGACCAGGGTGAGCT
>JBOGTX010000433.1:0-1867 GCA_050695695.1 Chloroflexota bacterium | reverse complement strand
ATCGCTATTCGGTCGACGCGATCTGGCTGGTGCCCCACTTCGAGAAGATGCTGTACGACAACGCGCAGCTTGCCTGGGTGTACCTGGACACGTTCCAGGTGACCGGCAATCCGTTCTACCGGCGGATCGTCGAAGAGACGCTCGATGACGTGCTGCGCGAGCTGACCAGCCCCGAGGGCGGCTTCTACTCGACCCAGGACGCCGACAGCGAGGGCGAGGAGGGGAAGTTCTACGTCTGGTCGGTGGCCGAGATCGCCGAGGCGCTCGGAGCCAACGACGCGCGCCTCTTCGGCCTGGCCTACGGGGTGACCGAGCGCGGAAACTTCGAGGGCAAGAACATTCTGTTCCTGGCCCGCGACGCCGAGCAGGTCGCCGCCGAGGCAAGAGTCACCGTCGAAGCGGCCCGGGCGTCGATCGATCGCGGCCGTCACATCCTCGTCGAGCGACGCGCGACGCGGGTCTGGCCCGGCCGCGACGAGAAGATCTTGACCGCATGGAACGGCCTGATGCTCCGCGCGATGGCCGAGGCGGCGCGGGTGCTCGGGCGCTCGGACTATCGCGTCGCCGCGATTCGCGCCGCCGAGCTCGTCCTGTCCAGCTTGAGCCAGAACGGCCGCCTGTTGCGCACCTACAAGGACGGCGTCGCGAAGCTCAACGGCTACCTGGAAGACTACGCCTGTTTCGCGGATGGTCTGCTCGCGCTCTACCGTGCGACCTTCGATCCGCGCTGGCTTGCCGAGGCGCGCCGAGTCATCGAAACGATGGTGACCTGGTTCTGGGATGACGCCACGGGCGACTTCTTCGACACCAGCCACGACCACGAAGCGTTGGTTGCCCGCCCACGCGATTTCTACGATAACGCCACGCCGGCTGGCCGCTCGGTCGCCGCCGAGGTGATGCTTCGACTGGCTGGCTACACTGGCGACGACGCGCTTCGCCAGCGGGCACGCAAAGTTCTCGCGCCGCTGGCCGAGGCCATGGCTCAACAGCCGCTCGCCTTCGGCCGCCTGATCTGCGCCCTCGACCTCTTCCTGGCCGAGCCGCGCGAGGTGGCCATGATCGGCGATCCGACCGCGTCCGACACTCGCGCGCTGCTCGACGTGATCGACCGCCGCTACCGTCCCCACCTGACGGTCGCGCTGGCTCGGCCAGACGACCTGACCGCGTCCCAGGCGGTTCCGCTCCTCCAAAATCGCTCCGCCCTAAACGGCCAGGCAACTGCCTACGTCTGCCAGAACTTCGCCTGCCAGCTCCCGACAACCGAGCCGACGGAGCTGGAGCGACAGCTTGGGCGCTGATGGTCAGACGTGGCGAGCGATGAAGACGCCGAGGTCCCTCTACCGAGTAAACCTGGGCGATCGCGTGGTCTGGCCTGGAACGCTCAGGGTTGAACCGCTTCGGGCAATCGCGCGAGGATCGCGGAATTCACTTCACGGGCAAGCGCCAGTGCTGCTTGTGCTTCGTCCAAATCCGGAGTATCGGGCTCACCAGGATAGCGATATTTCCAAACATATGCAGTGAGTGGCGCCACGCGATCGACGAGCGGTTCGAGGTTGGGATCGATCGCGGCGCATAGCTCACCGATCTCCTCAAGGCTGTGGGTCTTGCGAAAAGGTTTACCGTGCCAGGTGAGCAGACCCTTCATCGCCTTCTCGACGCACTGCTGGCAATGAAAAGTAATATCGGCCACTAGCGGAGGCACCGCGGTGAAACCGTGATCAGCGGCGCGCAGATCTTCTGCCGATTTCGCTAGCCAGGCTCTTGTCTCGGGAACGAGGAACGGATCAGGCGGCATGCAGCAGCCTCCCTTCACGTGCAATGGTTGCTGGGAGCGAAGCCACTACCTGCAGTCGCGTCTCGAATGCTG
>JBOGTX010000432.1:0-6843 GCA_050695695.1 Chloroflexota bacterium | reverse complement strand
CGGCTGGCAGTTGGTGAAGCCGGTGGCGACGCCGGCCGATGCGAATCGCGTTCAGGACTGGCTCGACCAATTGGGAAACCTGAATGCCGACCAGGTGGTTCAGGGGGCAAGCACCAACCTTGCCCAGTATGGCTTGAGCACGCCCAAGCTGCACGTCCAGGTGAGCCTTTCGACTGGTAAGTCGGCGTCATTGATGCTCGGCGACAAGACGCCCGACGGCAGCGATTACTACGCGCAGGTCCCTGGCGACCAGCACGTTTACCTGGTGAACGCGCCGCTGGGCGACGACCTGAGCAGCGCGCTGGCGCAGCCACCGGTGGCCCAGCCAAGTCCGACGCCGCTGCCAACGCTGGTTCCGACGACGCCATCGCCGCTGCCGGCGCTGCCGCCCGCCGTGACCGGCACACCGGCCGGGTGAGAGGAGATTCATGGAAATTATCTGGCACGGTCACGCTCACTTCCGAATCCGCGGACG
The DNA here is from genome assembly GCA_050695695.1 of Chloroflexota bacterium. Taxonomy (GTDB): domain Bacteria; phylum Chloroflexota; class UBA6077; order FW602-bin22; family CADDYW01; genus JAJPKB01. The sequence goes on along the minus strand of JBOGTX010000432.1, from coordinate 6,368 downwards.
CGAAGGGGTCGTCGTGACCGACCCGACGCTTCGCAAGGGCAACGGGTCGGCGCCGCGAACGACCGCCGACGTGGTCACGATCAGCCACGCCCATCCGGGGCACAGTCAGGCGGGCGTGGTGGGCGGCCAGCCGCGGGTCCTGTCCGGCCCGGGTGAGTACGAGGTGAAGGGGATCAACATCATCGGAATCCCCACCTTTCATGACGCCGAGCGCGGCAAAAAGTACGGGAAGAACGTCGTCTATCTGATCTACCTGGACGATCTCGTGGTCTGTCACCTGGGCGATCTTGGCCACCTGCCAACGACCGATCAGGTCGATCAAATCGGAGACAAGGTCGACGTTCTCCTGGTGCCGGTGGGCGGCGATGGCACGATCGACGCCGTCCAGGCGGTCGAAGTGATCAGCCTGATCGATCCTCGGATCGTCATTCCGATGCACTATCAGATCGGAGACCTGGATCTTGAGCTCGACCCGGTGGACAAATTTCTTCGGGAGATGGGGGTGACCGATGCCGAGGCACAACCGAAGGCGTCGATCACCCGGTCCAGTCTTCCCGAAGCAACCGCGGTGACGGTTCTGCAGCCGCGGGCGATGTAGGCTGGCTAAAGGATGTCTTTGCTCAGGGTGCTGAGGAAGTCGCGGTTGCTGGTGGTGCGGCTGAGGCGAGTGAGCATCGCTTCGGTGCCCTCGGTCCCGCCGATGGCCGAGATCATTCGGCGCAGCGTGACCACGTGCTTCAGCGTCTCCGGCTCGAGGAGCAGCTCCTCGCGGCGGGTGCTGGACCGCGGAATGTCGATCGCCGGGAAGATTCGCTTTTCGCCGAGCTTGCGGTCGAGCATGATCTCCATGTTGCCGGTGCCCTTGAACTCTTCGTAGATGACGTCGTCCATGCGGCTCCCGGTGTCGACCAGGCAGGTGGCGACGATCGTCAGGCTGCCGCCTTCTTCCTGCTTGCGGGCGGCGCCGAAGAAGCGCTTCGGCGGATAGAGTGCCGCCGGATCGACGCCGCCAGATAGCGTGCGACCGCTCGGCGGAACGATCAAGTTGTAGGCGCGGGTCAGCCGGGTGATGCTGTCAAGCAGGATCACGACGTCGCGTCCACCTTCGACCAGGCGCTTGGCGCGCTCGAGCGCCATCTCGGCCACGATGCGGTGATCTTCGACCGGCTCATCGAACGTCGAGCTGATAATCTCGCCCTTCACCGAGCGCTTCATGTCGGTGACCTCCTCGGGGCGCTCGCCGATCATCAGGACCATCAAGTGGACGTCGTTGTAGTTCGTGGTAATGCCGTTGGCGATGTGCTTGAGAATCATCGTCTTGCCGGCCTTGGGCGGCGACACGATCAGTCCACGTTGACCGCGACCGATTGGCGCGACGAGGTTGATGACCCGCTGGGTCAGATTGGACTGGATCGTCTCGAGGTTGTACATCTCGCGCGGGAAGATCGGCGTCAGTTGCTCGAAGTGCGGGCGTCGCTTGGCGACCTCGGGATCCAGCCCGTTGACCGCCTCGACCCTGAGCAATCCGTAGTATTTTTCGTTGTCCTTGGGAGGCCGGACCTGACCGGTGACCATGTCGCCGGTGCGCAGGCCAAAACGCCGGATTTGCGTCTGCGAGACGTAGACGTCGGCCGGGCCGGGAAGCAAGCCGTCCTTACGCAGAAAGCCGTAGCCGTCCTCGACGATTTCGAGGATGCCACCGCCGAAGAGAAATCCTTGTTGCTCGGTTTGAGCTTGGAGGATGCGGAAAATGAGATCCTGTTTCTTGAGAGCGCTGTAACCGGTGACGCCGAGTTCCTTGGCGATGTCCTGCAAGTCGTCACGGGTTTTTGCCTCTAGCTCCGCAATGTTCACCTGGCGCTCCAACTCTTGAGGAAATGGGAAAGAAGGCTAACGATCGCGCCCTCGGTGCCGAGCCAACGCGGACTGACGCGGCGACCGGGGCCTCACTGGTGGGCTACTCCGTCCAACACGACGGAGTAGCGAAAACATCCGCAGCCAATCGGAGACGCGGCCATCTGCTGATCGCGTCGGTAGGGGAGAAGCTCAAAGGTGATTGTCGATACAGCCCGATATACAGACTTAATCTACCTATCCACACTGATTCTAGCACGACCGTGAGGTGCCGTCAAGACGCCGCGGATACCCCGCCTCCGGCGCCGACCAGGACGTTCGGCTCGATCGGCAGGGCGGGCTGATCGCCTTCACGGAGGGCACCGGCCGCGGCCTTGATGAAGGCCCGGAAAAGCGGATGGGGCCGGGTTGGGCGGGAGCGCAGCTCCGGATGAAACTGGCACCCGAGCATCCAGGGATGATTCGTGAGTTCGGCCATCTCGACCAGGCGACCGTCCGGTGACTCGCCGCTCACCCGAAGGCCCGCCACTTCGAGGTCGGCGCGGTAGCGATTGTTGAACTCCCAGCGATGTCGATGGCGCTCGCGAACGAACCCCTCGCCGTAGGCGCGGGCGGCGAGGGTCCCGGGAACAATCCGACAGGGATAGGCGCCGAGCCGCATCGTGCCACCCTTGCTGGTGACGCCACGCTGGCTGTCCAGCAAGTCGATCACCGGATGGGGGGTCGATTCGTCGAATTCGGTGCTGTTCGCGTCGCGAAGGCCCAGAACGTCGCGCGCGAGCTCGATGACCATCACCTGTAGCCCAAGGCAAAGGCCCAGATAGGGAATCTCTCGCTCTCGAGCGAACCGGGCCGCGAGCATCATACCTTCGACGCCGCGGGTGCCGAACCCGCCCGGCACCAGGATACCGTTCAAGTGCCCGAGTGTCGCCTCGGCGGTCTCCGGGCTGAGGCGCTCCGACGCGATCCACTCGAGGTTGAGCTCGCGTTCCTCGAAGAGCGCCGCGTGGGTCAGCGCCTCTTTCACCGAGAGGTAGGCGTCGTGCAAATCCACGTACTTGCCTACGACGCCGATGTTGATCGGGCTCTTGGCGCGGCGAAATCGCTTGACCAGATCCTCCCACTCCCCCCAATTCGGGCGCCGCGACGGCAGGTCGAGGCGCTCGGCGATGTATTCGCCGAGCCCGGCGGCTTCGAGGATGAGCGGAACCTCGTAAATCGTGTCGACGGTCAGCAGGGGGATCACCGCGCGTCGCTCGACGTCGCAAAAGAGCGCGATCTTTTCCTTGAGGTCGTCGCTGACCGGGTAATCCGAGCGACACACCACCACGTCGGGATGGATCCCGATGCTCCGGAGGTCGCGGACACTGTGCTGGGTCGGTTTCGTCTTGAGCTCGCGGGTAGCGTTGATGAAGGGAAGCAACGTCACGTGAATGGACACCGCGTTTTCGGAGCCAATCTCGCGGTGAAGTTGACGGATCGCCTCGAGGTAGGGTTGTCCCTCGATGTCGCCGACGACTCCTCCCACCTCGCAAATGATCGTCTCGGCGCCGTCCGCTTCCGCCAGCTTTCGAATGCGGGCCTTGATCTCATTGGTCACGTGGGGGATCACCTGGATCGTGCCACCAAGGTAATCGCCCCGGCGCTCGTTCGAAATGATCGACGAGTAAATCTGGCCAGTCGTGACATTCGAATCGCGGGTCAGGTTGGTGTCGATGAAGCGCTCGTAGTGCCCGAGGTCGAGGTCGGCCTCGGCCCCGTCGTCAGTGACGAAGCACTCTCCGTGCTGGTAGGGATTCATCGTGCCGGGATCCACGTTGAGATACGGATCCAGCTTCATCGCCGCGACGCTGACGCCCCGGCTCTTGAGCAGGCGCCCGATCGACGCGACGGTCACGCCTTTGCCAACGGATGATACCACGCCACCGGTCACGAAGATGTATTTCGGCATCCCTCGGTCCTCGCCTCCCCGGGTTCGCTACAAACGAGAGAGCGCCCACCGCCTGGTGGGCGCCCTCGCCGCTCGGCTCTTTCCAGTTTGTATTCTACCAAGTCTCAACGCTGGTCCTCTGCGGATAGTATCGCACGGCCGCGCGATGAACGCAACGATACTTGACAGGCCGAATCGCCGACCATTATTGTATTCAAACATGATCAACGTCATCAATCGCATCATCGTCTCGATTTTGTTGATCTTGCTCATCGTGGTCTTGATACCGACCGCGGTCACGCCGGATGGGGTGGCCGCGTTCTTTTCTCTGCAACTCTCGCTGGTGAAGGTGGATCCGATCTCGATCGACCACCTGATCGTCGTCGTCGCCTGCTGCTTCCTGATCGCGTTGTCGGCGATTTTGCTCAACCTTGAGTGGAAGCGGCCTCGATCCCGAGCGGTGCAAATCGCCGGGGGCGGCCGGAAGTCGGCCGAATTGGCGACCGAATCGGTGGCGGAGCGGGTCGAGGCGGACGTCGAGGCGCTGCCGCAGGTCCACCGGGCAATCTCCCGGATCGTCGCCCGGGGAGGAGTCGTCGACGTGAGCCTTGAAGTGCGGGTCGATGCCAACGTGGACGTTCCCGCCAAGGCCCAGGAAATCGACCAGGTGCTGCGCGACAGTATCGGGCGAATGGGCTTGAAGCTGGGCAAGCCGCGGGTGAAGATCGTCTGCGTGCGCGGCTCAAGCTCGGATCCGACCCCCGCGGCTTCCGAGTAGCGATTTGTGCATTGCGCACAAGTCCGCGCTGCCGTTTCCGTTCGGTCCTCACGTATACTCCGCGTCGTGATTCCACTAAAGTATGAGTTGTGATTGGTGCCGCCGCGCGTCGGCGCGCGGGCCGGCACCGATGAAGAGCGAAGGGGCTCTTCCCACGACCGGCGGCTCAGGGCGGCCGATCAAAGCATGGCGTGTCTCGATCAAGCAGAGGAGGATGTCCAGATCATGGCGATTGACGTGACCGGCGCGAAGGCATTGCCCAGTCCCCAGGCCGTGATTGCTTTTGCTCGGGAGCAAGGGATCAAGTTCGTCGATTACAAGTTCGTCGACCTTCCGGGAACCTGGCAGCACTTTTCGACGCCAATCTCGGCGCTCGACGAGGACGTCTTCGACCAGGGGCTCGGCTTCGACGGCTCCAGCATCCGTGGCTTCCAGAAGATTCACGAAAGCGACATGCTGCTGATGCCCGACCCTACGACCGCGATCGTCGATCCGGTGTGCAAAATTCCAACGCTGAGCATCGTCTGTAACGTCAAGGACCCGATCACCGGCGAGGCTTATTCGCGTGACCCGCGCTACGTCGCCCAGAAGGCCGAGCGCTATCTGGTTTCCTCGGGCGTCGCGACGACGAGCTTCTGGGGCCCCGAGGCCGAGTTCTTCATCTTCAACGACATTCGATTCGATCAGACGACCCACAGCGGCTACTACTTCATCGACGCCGACGAGGGCATCTGGAACAGCGGCGCCGCGAACGGCAAGCCGAACCTCGGCTATCGACCGCGATACAAGGAAGGCTATTTCCCGGTCCCACCGACCGACCGTCTCCAGGACCTTCGCTCCGAGATGGTCTTGAAGATGATCGACGCCGGCATCGACGTCGAGGTCCACCACCACGAGGTCGCGTCGGCGGGCCAGGCCGAGATCGACATGCGATTCCAGTCCCTCACCAAAATGGGCGATCAGCTCCTGCTCTACAAGTACATCATCAAGAACGTGGCGATCGAGCATGGCATGACCGCGACGTTCATGCCCAAGCCCCTCTTCCAGGATAACGGCTCCGGCATGCACGTCCACCAGAGCCTCTGGAAAGACGGAGCCAACCTGTTCTTCGATCGCGACGGCTACGCCCTGCTCAGCGAGACTGCCCGTCATTACATCGGCGGCCTCCTCAAGCACGCCCCGGCGCTCCTGGCGTTCGCCGCGCCGACGACTAACTCGTACCGGCGGCTGGTCCCCGGCTACGAGGCGCCGGTCAACCTGATCTTCTCTCAGCGCAACCGGTCGGCGGCAGTTCGGATACCGATGTACTCGGATAACCCGAAGGCCAAGCGAATCGAGTTCCGCTGCCCGGATGCCACCTGCAACCCGTACCTGACGATGGCCGCGCTCTTGATGGCCGGGCTCGACGGCGTCCGGAACGGAATCGAGCCTCCGGCGCCGATCGACAAGGACCTCTACGAGCTCGAGCCAGAAGAGGCGATCAAGATCAAGTCGACCCCGGGCTCGCTCGGCGAAGTGCTGGACGCGCTCGAAAAGGACCACGCCTTCCTGCTGAAGGGCGACGTCTTTACCACGGACCTGATCCAGAACTACATCGCTTACAAGCGGGAGCGCGAGGTCGATCCGGTTGCCTTGCGCCCGCACCCCTACGAGTTTCATCTGTACTACGACGCTTAGTCGCTCGACCCCTCGCGGGTAAAAGAGCGCCACGCCGCAAGCCGCCTTGCAGCGTGGCGCTCTTGTTTTCTCTATAATGGATACCCGAGCTTCGAGGAGGAGAGAATGGCCATGGGATTGGGTCCACAC
>JBOGTX010000431.1:0-6284 GCA_050695695.1 Chloroflexota bacterium | reverse complement strand
ACTGGGTGCTCGAGCCATAACTCGAGACCGCCATGAAGTCGATTTCGACCGGCAAGTCGATTCGCCGTGACAGATCGACCATGAACATGACCGCGCCCTTGAGGACGCCGATCAGAACGGGTATCTTGCCGGCGTAGTCGCGGGTGATCTGTTCGCCGAGCTCGGAAATTCTCGCCTGGAGCTGCTCGGGTGCGATCACCACGTCGGCCACGTCGGCGTTCAGATCGCCCATGCGCTTGCCTCGGTCACGTGCCTCGCTTCTTCCACGGCGCTCCCGCTTTCGGCAAGTCGGAGGCACAGCACGTCGCGGGTCGCGTCGCTCGCGACGTAGCGCCGGTCTCGACGTACCCCGACGACCCAGGCCACGCCCGTCGCGGTGGCGACGATCGGCACGCGGTCCCGCTCCGACCGCGGCAGGTGCGCGTCGACCAGCAGGTCCTGGACCTTCTTGCGACCGGTCATTCCCTCCGGTAGGATCCAGTCGCCGCATTGTCGAGCGCGCACGATCAATCCGCCCTCGTCATCGAGCCTGGCGGCATCCAGATCGCAGTGCCAGGCATCGTTGGCCGGGCCGCCGCAGCGCGCCGGCCGACGGCGGACCCGCAGGATTCTCGGCGCTTCGGCCGGAGCCACGGGGCTGGCAGAGCACCGGACCTCGATGTCCCGCTCGCCGGCGGTGGAAATGGTCCGCGTCTCGATCCGCCGCCCGGTGTCGCCACCCCGACGAATGACGATCGAGTCGTACTCGACGCACAGCTCGAGCCCGTCGGGCCAGGCGAGGATTTTTCCCGCCGACCAGGTATCCGCGGCGCGCACGCCCGCGTCCAGATGATCGGCATCCGGCCCGGAGCCAGCTCGGCCGACCGCGACGCTCGCCCGGCGCAGCAAGGCACTTTTCAGCGCGGTCGGCAGCGAACGCCAGGCTTGACGGTCGATCCGCCACTCGCGGCTCGCCGTCGAGGTGACGATCGCCGAGATTCGCCGCTCGAGCTCAGATTGGATGAACGCTTCGGCCGCGTCGGCGTGGCGCGCCAGGCGATCGAGCGAATCGACGAGGCGCGGGTTGATGGCCCGAAGCGTTGGAACGACCTCCTGGCGGAGGCGGTTGCGGGTGAACGACACATCCGCGTTGGACGGGTCGATTCGCGGCTGCACGCCGCGCTCCCGACAGAAATCGAGAGCATCCTGGTGCCGCGCGCGCAAAAGGGGTCGAACGACCCGAACGCGGACGTCGTCGGGAACTTCGATCACCACGTCTTCGGCCATCCCGACGAGGCCCGGCAAACCGGAGCCGCGGAGCCAGTGCATCAGGCGCGTCTCGATCTGGTCGTCCGCGGTGTGGCCGACGAGAACCGCCGCGCCGAATCGCTCCTGACACTCGGCGAGGAAGCGGTACCGGGCGCGCCGTCCCGCTTCTTCGAGGCCGATCTTCTCGCGGCTGGCGATGGCGCGAACGTCGCCGCGGCCGACGCTGACCGGCACCCCGAGCCGGACGCCAAGATCCTCGACGAAGGCCGCGTCGTCAGCGCTGTCGCGGCGCAGTCGGTGATCGAAGTGGGCGATTCGCGGCTCGACGTGCAGCGTTGGTCGGAGCTCGACGAGCGCCAGGATGAGCGCCAGCGAATCCGGCCCTCCCGAAACCGCGGCGATGAGCGGGGAATCGGATAACCCAACGCGCTGAAGCGTGCCGCGCAGCGTATCGACCAGGGGGTTTGTCATCTTTTTGCACTTGCCCAACAAACAATTCGGCGATCCCGAGAAGCTCCGGGATCGCCGAACCTGGGTAGCGGGGGTTGGATTCGAACCAACGACCTTCGGGTTATGAGCCCGACGAGCTGCCACTGCTCCACCCCGCGATAACACCTACATCATAGCCCTGATTCGCGGGCTTGTCAAATCGGCTCCTGACCTCGGATCACGTCCTGGCCACCCAGGTAGGGACGAAGCACCTCCGGCACCGTCACGCTGCCGTCGGCCTGCTGGTAGTTCTCGAGGACCGCGGCGAGCGTTCGGCCGACGGCAAGCCCAGAGCCATTGAGGGTGTGGACAAGCACCGGACGCTCGTTCGGCCCCGCCCGAAAGCGGATGTTTGCCCGTCGCGCCTGGAAGTCGTGGTCGTTGCTGCACGACGAGATCTCCTTGTACTGACCGAGGCCGGGGTACCAGGCTTCCAGGTCGTAGGTCTTGGCGGCCGAGAACCCGAGTTCGCCGGTGCAGAGCAGCAGCACGTGGTACGGAATGCTCAGCCGTTGGAGGACGTCCTCGGCGTTAGCTACCAGTTGATCGAGTTCCTGGTCGGATGTGTCCGGGGTGACGACCTTGATCAACTCGACCTTTTCGAACTGGTGGACCCGGATCAACCCCCTGGTGTCGCGGCCGGCCGCCCCGGCCTCCCGCCGGAAGCACGCGGAATAGGCCACGTCGTGAATCGGAAGCTGATTGGCGGCGAGAATCTCCTCGCGGTACAGGTTTGTCACCGATACTTCCGAGGTTGGAATCAGGTATAGCTCTCCGGAGTCGACCGAATACGCCTCATCGGCGAACTTCGGCAGCTGGCCGGTGCCAACCATGCACTCACGCTTGACGAGATAGGGCGTGGCAACCTCGGTGTAGCCGTGCTCGCGCTCGTGCAAATCGAGCATGAAGCCGATCAAGGCCCGGTTCAGGCGCGCGACGTCGCCTCGCAGCACCCACGACCGGGCGCCGGAGATCTTCGCGCCGAGTCCAAAGTCGAGGCCGCCGAGCCGCTCGCCGACGTCCCAATGTGGCAGCGGTGTGAAGTCGAACTCGCGCGGCTCTCCCCACTGGCGCACTTCGACGTTATCTCGTTCGTCCGCGCCAACCGGCACCGTCGGATCCGGTAGATTGGGAACGAAGAGAAGCAGCTCGTTGAGCTCGGCTTCGATCTGGCCGAGCCGAAGCTCGTGGGCCTTGATTCGATTGCCGACCTCGCGCATCTCCGCGATCAGCGCGACTGGCTTCTCCTTGGTCCGGCCAATTTCCTGGGATACCGCGTTGCGCCGCGCCCGCGACGTCTCGACCTCGGCAAGAAGCTGCCGCCGGTCGTCGTCCAGGGTGAGGATCTCGTCGATTGGCGCGGACGCGTGGCGGTCGGCCAGCATCCGGCGGATGCGATTCGGATCCTCGCGGATGGACCGCGGGCTAATCATTGTGCTCCTCCTTCGTCGATGGGCACGGCGGGATCGCCCGAGCTCGGCTGGCGACCCACGTCATTCCCGGTCAGGCGCGCCGACGCCGGCCCCTTCGTCGGGAGGGTTTCGAGAATTCCGCTCTCGCCGCGCGCTACCGCCTGCATGCGAACCTCCGCGGTCGGTCCGACGCCAACCGCCGCTCGCTCGATCGCGACCTCGACGACACTTTCTCCAAACGCCGCTTCCAGCTTCTCGCTGGTCTGCTCCCAGGTGCCACCCTGAGCGGCTCGAAAAACGCGGCGCGCCGGATCGCCATCCGGTGCGAGCACCAGCTTCAACTGAAAGGTGCCCGGCGGACCGGAGCCATTGACCCCCGGGCTGGCCGTTGGCGCCACGATGCCCGGCGCGGAACCGTCGGCCCCGACGTACAGCGCGATCTCGTCGTCGCGCAGCGAACCGGTGGTCTCGATGCGCGCGTAGGCGCGGTGCCGATCGCACCCGAAGTACAGGCGTCGGAAGACCGACCGGCCGGCCTGCATCGCGCCGGTCGAGGTCTCTGGCTCGACGAGTCCGGCGCTGGCCCACTCCTCCGAGGCGACCGGCCCGCTGGACAGGTGCGACACGCTGAGCTCGCCGGTGAAGCCCCGTCGTTTCGGAGCGCCGCTGGCATCGATTGGTACTTGGAGCCACCGGGGGGGCGGCGCCCCGATCGCGCGATAGACGTTGCTCAGGTGGCGCCGAAACGCCCCGTCAAAGGCGCGCTCGTTGCCGAAGCGATTGTGGCTGTAATACCACCAGAACCAGTCGCTGCCTTGCGCGACCAGCAGCGCCAGCCGGGCGCGAGTCTGCCGTTCCAGCAGATCATCCGACTCGGCGGCGACCCGATCGACCAGATGGTTATCGTGCTCCCACTGACTGAGGTCATCGCGCACCGCCGCGAGCAAATCCCAGGCCCGGTTTTGACTCGGCTCGCCGATCCAGGTGTCGAAGTTGGCGCCGATCCAGGAACCCGCCGGCAGGCGATCGAGGGTCCTGGTCGCGCCGAACCGGTCGAGATACTCGGCGGGGGTGATCGTCGGCAAGCGCGGCTCGCGGCCAAGGCGATCGAAGAGGCCCCGCAGAAAATCGTCGCCGTTGTTCGGGTAGGACTCCCAGCAGTTCTCACCATCGAGGATGATCGAGATCACCCGCGGCTGAGCGTCCGCGTTCACTTTCTGCCAGACGTTCAAGAGACGATCGACCAGGTCATCGGCTGCCGTTGCGCTGTCGAGGTGCTGGTAGGCAAATCCGATCTTATCGGAAAGGGTCTGGTCTCGAAAGAACACCACCGTTGGGTGGCCGGCGACGCGATACGGCTGGCACAACGCCGCCGGGTCCGTCAGGTGCCCGTAGCCGTCGCGCTCGAATCGCCGATTCAGGGCCCGCTCCAGGAGGTGCTCGTCGGTAGCGAGCCAGGAGAGCCCGGGGTACTCGCGAGTGAGATCGAGCAGTCCCTGGCTCACCGCGCCTTCGGCCGGCCAGATGCCGCGCGGCGCTCGGCCGAACACCCGCGCGTGGAAGCCCAGGGCGCGGTCGAGCTGTTCGCGGGCATCCTCAACGTGGCGATACCGCGCATCCGGCAACGTGACGTCGCGGCGCGCCTGCTGGGCGCTCGCCGTATCGATCAGCAGCGGCGCGATCGGATGAAAGAACGGAGTCGTCGAGATCTCGATCTGGCCGCGCTCCGCCAGCTCGCGGTAGGCCGGGATGATCTTCGCGCAGGCCTCGCGATGGTAGGCGAGAACCGACGCCACGTCGTCGTGGTCATAACTCCCGCCCTTGCTGACCAGGGCCGCGAGACGCGGATCGCGGCGGCGGGCCGACGGATCGACCCACGCCAGGTTGAACCAGACGATCAGGTCGAGCCAGAAGCGGTCGCCGAGCAAGTCGACGTCGCCATTTGCGGCCTCGCGCAGTCGGGCAAGCTGCGCGTAGCGCGGGACCGGCCAGACGAAGCGATCCCAGTTGATCGAGAAGAACCGATCCAGCAGCAGCTTCTTATCAACTGGCGTCAGCGAGCGCTTCTGGCTGACCGCGAGCGATGGATCGGTCGCTCGGCCGTCGGCGTAATCCTGAAGCTGCACCAGCAGGGATGGAACGACGTTGATCGTCTGATGAATCGTCGGATAGTCGCGCAGGATCTCCGCGAGGTGGAGGTAGTCTTTGACCGCGTGCAGGCGAACCCAGGGGAGGAAATATTCTCCGGTCTCGGTATCCTTGTAGAAGGGCTGGTGCAGGTGCCAGACGAAGGACACGTACAAAGGGTTCGGCACGCGGCGCTACTCGACCGTCCGCATCGCGGGGAACAAAATCACCTCGCGGATGGAACGCTGGTTGGTCAGGAGCATCACCAGTCGGTCGATGCCAATCCCCAGGCCGCCAGTTGGCGGCATCCCGTGTTCAAGCGCCTCGACGAAGGGCTCGTCAAAGACGTGCGCCTCCTCGTCGCCCTCGGCGCGCGCCTCGATCTGCTGGGCAAAACGCGCGCGCTGGTCGAGCGCGTCGTTCAGCTCGCTGAAGGCGTTGCCGATCTCGATGCCACCCGCGAACGCCTCGAAGCGCTCGACCAGGGCCGGATTGCCCGGCTTGCGCTTCGCCAGCGGCGACAGCTCGACCGGATAATCCACCAGGAAGGTTGGCTGGATCAAGGTGTCCTCGACCTTCGCGCTCAGCAGCTCGTCGATGATCTTGCCCCGAGGCGATGTCGGCTGAATTTCGAGCCCCAGGTGCGCGACCTGGCGATACAGCTCGTCGCGATCGCGCGTCGCCTCGACGTCCACGCCGGTGCGCTCGCGGATGGCATCACACAGGGTCAGGCGCTTCCACGGGGGCCGCAGGTCGATCGTCTGCCCCTGATAGGTGATCGAAGTGCTGCCAAGGACCGTCTCCGCGATCCAGGGAACCATCGCTTCGACCATGGCCATGACGTCCAGGTAGCTCGCGTACGCCTCGTACGATTCCAGCACGGTGAACTCGGGGTTGTGGGTCGAATCGATCCCCTCGTTCCGGAAGACCCTTCCGATCTCGAAGACCTTATCGAACCCGCCGACGATCGCCCGCTTCAGGTAGAGCTCGGTCGCGATACGTAAAAAC
>JBOGTX010000430.1:0-3968 GCA_050695695.1 Chloroflexota bacterium | reverse complement strand
ATCCAGGGATCTCCCTCCTCTAAAGATTTCCGACCTGGAGGGTTTCGAGCAGGTACCGTCGGTTGATCAGGATCTTGTCTTCGACGCTACCTTCGCCCTCGTCGGGACGCGGCGGATCCAGGTCGAGGGTGATCCAGCCCTGGTAGCCGCGCTCGCCGATCAATCGCCAGATCGCCGGGAGATCCACGCCGCCCGCGCCAAGGTCCTTGTAAAGAATCTCCTGGCGGTGCTGTTCGATCGTCGGGGTCGGACCGGTGTAGCCGCGGTAGGCGGCCTTCGAGTCCTTCCAGTGGAGCGCCGCCAGGCGATCGTAATAGGTCACGATCAGCTCGACCGGATCGCCCCCGCCGAGGTTGATCTGGGCGGTGTCGACGATCAGGTCGACGTAACGAGGGTCGGTCAGCTCCATCAGCCGGTGGACTTCCTCCGGACGCTCGATCGGCCCCCAGATGTGGGGGTGGGGGGCGATTCGGATGCCAAGCTCGGCGGTTCGCTTGCCGATCTCGTCGACGGTGGCGGCGATCGCCCGAATGTCCGCGTCGCTGGTGCCGCCGGAGGGGCGCCGGCCCAGGTTGATCTTGAAATGGCGGCAGCCGAAGACGCTCAGGAAGTCGCGGGCGAAGCTGACGTGGTCGTCGACCGTCTGCTGGCGCTGGCTGGGGTCGATGAAGTTGGTGGACTGGTTCGGTCCCCCGTTCGAGCAGGTGACCAGCGTGATCTGATGGCGATCGAGCAGCTCTTTCAATTCAGCCGGTCGGTCGAGGAAGCTCAGCGTCGAGCCCCGGTACGGCTCGATCCCCGGGAATCCGGTGCCGGCGATCAGCTCGACGTGTTGGGGCTGAAGCTGGCCGAAGATCGCACCGCCCATCGCGAAGTGAATACCCTGCACGGCCCTCTCCTTCATTCAGATGGTTATTCATGGCTAAAGAGCCTGGGGTCACAAGTCTAGCAGGTAATGGCCGTGAACGTCGATGATCCGGGTGCCCTCGTCTTCGACGACGCGCTTGGCCATGCCGTAGTTCAGGTGGGTGTGTCCGTGGAGGAACACCCGAGGGTGATAGGTGTGAATGAGGTCGGTGAAGGCCGGAAAGCCACGGTGGGCCCGGTCTGGCGCGTCGAGGCAGGTCGCGCGGCGGGCCTCCATCGGGTGCAGCGAAGGCATGCCAACGCCGGCCGGCCGGGCGCACATCTCGTAGGCGAGTGGGCAGTAGCGCGGCGGCGCATGGGCCACGACCAGGTCGATGCCGCCGTGGAACAGCAGCTTCGGCTTCAGCAGAAGAATCCGCATCGCCATCTTCCGCTCGTCGTACTGCTCCGGACCACCGTTGTACCAGGGCGCCCCGCCCAGCCCGAGAATGCGCAGCCCTTTCCAAACGACGAGACGGCCGTCGATCGATTCCCCACCCTCCGGCGGCGCCTCGCGGTAGCTGCCGTCGTGGTTGCCCGGCACGTAGTAGAGCGGCACGTCGAATCGGGAGACCAGGTACGACAGGTATTCGGCCGGCAGGTCGCCACAGGACACGATCAACTCGACCCCGGCCGCGCGCCAGCGTTCGGGGTTGAAGCGGTCGTACAGCGCGGGATCTACGTCGTCGCTGACGGCAAGAATGCGAGCGATGAGGTCACCTCTTGGCGGAGTCGACGGCCGTCCGGCCGGGTCGCGCTCCCATCGTGTAAAGGCAGTATATCGCGCACACTTCTCCCGGTTCAACTCGGCGAATCCGTGCGCTATCCGGCGGTTGATTTGCTGCTTGCCGGCGTGTCATTCCGCCTCTACAATCGTGGCTATGGAACAATCGCTTCGCTACGGAGAACGCCAGATCCTCGAGGCGCGCCTGGAAGCGGTGCCCAACCCGGCGCCGGACCGCGAGTACCGGATCGATGTGACCTGTCCGGAGTTCACCTGCCTGTGCCCGCGCTCCGGCTTCCCCGACTTCGCCACCCTGCGCATCGCTTACGTTCCGGCCGGGACGATCGTCGAGCTGAAGTCGTTGAAGCTCTACATCAACCGCTTCCGGAACGAGCACCTCTTTCACGAAGCGGCGGTGAATCGGATCCTCGACGATTTGGTGGTGCTGATCGAGCCGCGCTGGCTGGAAGTGGTGGGCGACTTCAACCCAAGGGGAAACATCCATACCGTGATCACCGCGCGCCACGCGCCGTCTGGCTACGTGCCACCTCCGCCGCCGGGCGCCGCGGTCGGGTGATCGGGCGGCAGGTTCCGGTGCGTGAGTGGCGCACGACCGACGCGGAGACGTTTGGACCACGAAACGGCACGAAACGACGCGAAAGATCACGAAAAGCGCACGGGGGCAGATCTCGGATATCGCGCCTTTCGTGGCCTTTCGCGTCATTCGTGGTCCAAACGTCTCCGCGGCATCTCGGTGATGACCGACCGGTGGAGGCCCGCCGGCTCCCAGGCCAGCACCACGTCGATTGCCTCGTCAACGGCGCGTCGACAGGCGGCCTGGAACACGGCGGAATAGCCATAGCGTACGGCCGCCTCGGCAAACTCGTCTTCGTCCACGACCTCCGGGGATTGGCCTGGCCGCAGTACGACGTCCAGCTCAAGATCGGTGAAGGTCAGTTGGTGGCCTTCGACGGTCGTCGGGCTTGCATGACCCAGCTCCCGTCTGGCGTGTCGATCGACTGTCCGGCCGGGCTGATCGTCACGACGCGATCGTCGTGAGCCGACTCGACGGTCGTTTGCCACCAGCGGTAGGCCTGACCATCCGAGTGGAGCGCGCGAACCTGGACGAGATCGCCGGACTGAAGCACTACCTTGCCTTCAACGAGACGGGCCCGCTACCGACAGTCGCGTCAGTGGGAGCGACTCTGCCTCGAGGCGAGACAGATTCACCGTCTGGCTGGCGTGCTGGACGTCGATGCCAACCAGGTGGTCCGCGTCGTCAAAGTCCAGCACTACCCCGGGGGCTACCTCCCGAGAGTCGACGCTAGGCTTGTCAATCAGGTCGATGTAAAGCGAATCGGTTTCCGGGTCGTAGTGAAATTTCATGAGACAGTCTCCTTGAACCCTCGGTCGGGGAATGCGTTATGAACAGTCTCACCGTCCTCCAATGTCACCACGCGTAGGAACTTGTGGATTTCCTCGACATAAATCCATTGGCGGATCCGGCCATCGTCTTGGACTTCGCGGTAGACCGGCTCCTGCAAGGCCCGTTCGCACCATTCGCGCCGGAGATACGGGCGTTTGCGCAGAACCTGCTCTTCGAAGTAGCGCGTCGTCTTCATCTACTCGATTGACTGCCATTGCGAGTACAACCCTCATGATGAAACGGCCTACCGTCGGCAAGGGTGTAAAGGCCTTCTTCCGGCTCCTTCAGGAAGTCGAACGCGGGACTCGTGGCTGCGGTCTGGAGCCATGCAACGTCGTCGATGTCGTCTTGCTCCGGGATCAAGATGATGACCCGAACGCGACTCGGGCCGGCGAATGGAAGAGGAGCGTCGAGGTGCAATTGCTTATGTTCGTCGATGGTCCCGGTCATTTCGACTGCTTTGAGAGCGTCCATTTCTCCCCTCACCCGTTTTCAGCGTTATCCAATGATAACACCGACCGGCCGATCATCCTCGATTTGCCTTCCAATGCTCAGATCGCGTGCCGCGCGGAGCCGGAGCCTGGATCTCCGCTATACTGACGATAGCTCCGCTGGAGGAAAACGTTGGAGAAAACAATCCGGGTGGGCGTCGTCGGGCTGGGCTGGCCGGGGCTGCGCCACCTCGAAGCGTACCTGAAGCATCCCACGGTCGAGGTGCTCGCGCTCTGCGACGCCAACCCGACCCTCCTGGCGTCGACCCGGCGCCAGTACCAGATCGAGCGCGGCTTTGGCGACCTGGAGTCGCTGCTTGCCCTGCCCGACCTCGACGCCGTCAGCATCTGTACCCCGAACTTCCTGCACGAGCCGATGGCCCGGGCGGCGCTGGCGGCGGGCAAGCACGTGCTGTGCGAG
>JBOGTX010000429.1:0-5525 GCA_050695695.1 Chloroflexota bacterium | reverse complement strand
ACGTTGTAGCGGGCTCGCTCGATCGCGCCAACCCGCAACGCCTGCAGGAGGTTCGGGTCGGTCTTCGCTTCTTCCAGAAACGTGTCGGCCAGGTGGTCCAATAGCAGGTCGCGGTAGGTATTCACGTCCAGGTTGGCCAGCCACACTTCCGGCGGTTGCCCGCTCACCGTCCACTGGTCGAGAACGAACATGGTCATCAAGTCGGGAGCCTCGTCGCGCATGAACGCGTCGAGGAGCCGGTTGCGCTCACGGGCAATCGCGTCGTCGGTCCCCTGCGGACGGAATCGGGAAACGTCGAAGTCGGCCGGGACGTACTGGATCTGCTGGAGTGACGGGAGCCATTCCGCGAGAAACTTCTCGCTATGGACCCGCATGGTCTCCGCGCTGAAGGTGTCCGGCGGGAGACTGTACAGCAGATAGGCCAGCAGCGAGTCCTCCAGGGCCGGCAGGTCGGGGCCGTGCGCTCCGTCCACCGGATCGAGGGCGCGCGCCTCGTTGGCAAGCAGCGTCAGGAACATCGCGTAGCGGTCGAAGTCGGACGCTTCGAGGGCGGTTCGCGGCTCCTTCGGCAAGCGCGCCTGCAGCGCCCCGATCGTCACGTTCCAGTCGATCGTCGCCGGATCGATCCCGAGGTCCGATTGGACCCGGGCCCGGGTGCCCGCCAACAGTTGAAGACCCGCCAGGACCCGCGCGCGTTCGTCGAGAAACGCCGACAGGCGGCTCATCGTGATCTGGCCGGTCCCGACCGCGTCGGTCAAATCCTGCTCGATCAGGTGCCGCACCCGGAAGCCACTGAGAAACTCGACCGTCTCCGGCACCGGCCCGGTGGGCGGCGTGAAGACCTGCTCGAGGTACGCTTCGAGCTGCGACTGCAGTAGCGGGTTGCTGCCGAACATCTGAAGCACATCGTTGCCGACGCTCAGGTCGTACTCGAGATCAACGCCCTTGAAGGACACCACCAGATTCAGTGGGGCAGCCGCCGACGGTGGCGCGGGTTGTCGTTGAACGAGCACGCCCGGCCGCGGGGCCGGACCGAGACGCTGAATCGGGGGCCGCGCGACAGCGGCGGGACGCGGCGCGATCGACTGTCCCGGCATCGGTGACCGGGCGCTCGCACGCTCGCCAAGGGCCCCGATCGGAGGGGGACGGGTCGCCGCCCCCTGTTGGACGACGTGAGTTAGCTCGTGGACGAGCAGGCGTTGGCCCTCGGTCGTGTTGGGGGCGTATTCCCCCGCGCCAAACACGACGTCTCGTCCGACGGTGTAGGCACGCGCCTCCAGCGCTTGCGCCGACGCGGCCGCCCGGCCATCGGTGTGGATCCGAACGTCACCGAAGTCGAATCCCAGGCGATCTTCGATCGGCCGGCGAATCTCGTCTGCCAACGGCGTGCCTCCGCCGCGTAATGCGTTCAGGTCGCGCTCGGCGCGGGCCGGTGAGCTGCTCCCGTCGCTCGTCATCCTTCGCCGCGGCTGGGCGACGGTCATCCCCGCCCCGCTCCCCGAGAGACCGGCCTGCCGGGCCGCGCAGGTTGGACAGAGCCCGGTGCCGCCGGAGCACTCGGCGCAGGCTCGCTGAACCGGCTCACTCTGCTCGCCCGCCTCCGACCCAATCAAGAGGTCGCCGGAGAGTTCGTCCTCTTCCCGTTGGGCCGCGAGACTCAGGCGCGGGGGAAGGCGAGAAATCGTCGGAGGCGCCGCCTCCGGTCGCGTCGTCACCCGCTGAGCAACCGAGTCTGCCTCGCGCTCGAAGGCATCACCGGGCCGGCCGATCGCGAGCTGCATCTGAATCGGACCGGCCAGCGCGAGACCCGCCGCGGCCGGAGCGGCGTCGACCGTCGCCCGGCGAGCCGGCGCCGCGCTCCGGCCCATCGAAGGGGCTGCCTTGCGCTGGAAGCTACGGTTCACCGGCCACCCACGATCATCTAACCTACGCTCTTGTTGGCGATTCGGGTTGAGACGGATCAAACTCGACAATGCTGCCCCAGGCTTCATCCGAGGCAACGTCGGCGCCAACCAGATGTCCGGGCTCGATCGGCTTGCTCCAGTCGCGCACCACTTCGGTGGACGTGCTGGTAAACAGATCGGCAATGTGCTGGCGGATCTTCGTCTGCCTATACGGCATCATCTCGCGGACCGTTGGCAGGTAGAACAGCATCGTGTCGCCGACCTCCACCGGTACCGTCACCTGAGCCGGAGTCGGAGGTGTACGCCGGTAGATCCCGGGTTCGGAACTCTCCGGCGCCGGAAAGTAACCGATAACGCGCGTCGGCACGTGACCGATGGCAGCGAGAAACGCCGTCCGGTCCATTTTTGCCAGACGCGGCACGAGGTTCGGCGACTGAGTCAACAGTTGCGCGGCAATCGCCCGGTTCGATCGCGACCCGAACGGCGCGAGACCCGACTCTTCGACCGTACCGGCTTCGATCTCCGCTGAAACGTTGTGCACCGGCGCGACGAGATCGAGGTGGTGTAGACGCCGACGGTAGCGAAAGACGTGCACTGTACCAACCGAGCAGAGCTCGGCCGCCCCGGCGGCGAGCGTGGCCAGCACGAGATCGACGGACGCCTGATACCATCCGAACCCGGTGGCGCCGTACTTCCGTCGCAGCTCGTCCCGATCGCCCCGTTCGAGGAAAAACTGATGGAGATCGCGAACGATCTCGGCGCAATCCGCGCCCTTTTCGGAATCGGCGACGAGGCGCAGTCGCTCGATCGTTTCGCGCTCGACCTCACCATCGGAATACAGCGCGCCAACGACGACCACCGCGAGGCGATTCGCTCCGAGTCGGACGATGTGCTCCGCCATGTGTCTCCGTTCTCCTTGGCAGCCGATCCTCTCACTAGATCTTACGGGAAGAATCCGGTCACGAAGCGCGTTTTGGCCAGAATCCCCGGATTCGACAGGACGTATTGAAGCTCCTGGGCGGTGAGAAAGTTGCGAGTCGTCAACCCTGGCTTCAGCAGGAAGATAATGTTTTTCGCGCCCTCCAGCTCGGGGATCACCTCGCCCATCTCGGCGAAGCGTGGCTCGGCCAGCAGCCGTGCGTTTAGCTTACCGGTCTGGGCGCGAATCTCGTCGAACGACGTCGCCGGCGTCAGGGGAAAGAGCGCCTCTTCCGCCGGCACCCCGGCTGGCTTGACCGCGCCGGAGCTGAACGGCGTTAGCGCCACGTTGTCACCTGGCGGCAGCGGGGCGACCCGGTCGATGTCGTACACGCCGCGTGAGCCGTCAAACACCGCCCGGCGCTCGGCCGGGGACAAACCGGCGTCCTGCATCGAGCGAACCTTGCTCAGCGTTGGCTTCGCGTCCGGGTCGGTCGCAATTTTCGGCGCCGGCGCCTCGGCCTCCGGCACCGGCGCGGTCCGCTCGGCTTCCGTTGGCGCGCGGGTTTCAGTCGACGGTGCCGTCCGGGGCGCCGGCGTAGCCTCGGGAGCGGTTGGTACCGCCTCCGGAGGCCGGGGGGCAACTTCTGGTGGCACCGGCGCCCGCTCGGTTGGCGTCGGTACGCTCTTGGCTGGCTTTGGCGCAGTCGGGGCTGGTGTCACCTCCGGTGGCGCGGCCGGCCTGGGAGCCGACGCGGCCTCCGGGGCGACCGTGGGTGCCGCGGTCGGAGCCGGGGTAGCGGCTGGCGCGACCTCGTTTGGGGTAACCGGCCGCGGTGCTGGCGTCGGTGCGGCCACCGCTGGTGCTGCCGGGGTCGTGGTCGGCTGCGCTGCCGTGGCCTCGGTGGTTGTCGCAGTCGATGCGCTCAGCGGCGTCACGACTTCGACCACCGGGGCGCGCACGCCGATGCCGGTCGCGGCGCTGACCCGTCCGCCAACCGCTTCGCCAGACGACGCACCGGCCGCCATCGAGCGGGTCTGAATGCCTTCGATCGTCACGCCAAGAGTGCCGAGCTTGCTCAGGCCGTGAAGCACACCGCCGGCCGCGAGTCCGATGCCCGCCCCAATCGCCACGCTCTGCCAGGTGATCGGATTGCCGACCGCCAGATCTCCCAGGATCTGGCCGCCAACCCCAAACACCTGATTGATCGCTCCGCGGAAGACCACCTGACTGACCGCTCCCAGCGATGAGCCAACGCTGCTCGCGACGAGCGACCCGGCGCCACCGAGCCCTCCGGCGATCGCGCCGATGAGGGCGGCCTTGCCAACTCCTTCGAGCAAGTTCGGCTTGCCGTCGATGACGTTGTTGCCAACCTGGATCGTCGCCCCGGCGGCCGCGCCGACGATCGCTCCGCCGACCACGGTGCCAATCGCCCCGGCCGCTGCCCCGGCACCCAGAGTGGTCGCGGCCGCCCCGACAAACCCGATGACGGCCGGCCCGACGACGAGGGCGACGACCAGGATGACCGCGATGACGAGCAAAACCTTGAGAACCGACTTCCAGCGCGGCTGGACCTGCGCCGCGGCCTCGTCGGCGTACTTGGTGACGTCGCTCGCTTCGGAGTGGTTGGTCAGCGCGGCGCGAAGGCCGTCCTCGAGCCCTTTGGCGGCCTGTTTGAAGCCGCCTTCCAGGTTTGTCGCGTTGGTCTGGAACAACGTCTCAATGCCGGTGGAGATGCTCGTGAAGCCGTCCGACGCGGTCGTCGCGCTTCGGTCGACGGTGGTGCGATGGGTTTGGGTGAACTGGGCGAAGGTCGAAGTCGCGCTTTCGACGACGCTCACCATACTCGCGGTGAACGAGTCGCGCACGGCTCCAGCCTGGTCTACCCCGGCCTGGCCGAGCGTTGCGATGCCCTCGACGCTCTGGGATGCCCCATCGGCGATGCTTTGCTCGGACGCTTGGATTCCGGCCCCGATCCCCTGGCTCAGGTTCGCCACTAACGAGCCGATCGATGCCTGCGCGTCCTTCAGCACGGCGGCAAGCGCGGCCTGTTCGGGTACCGCCGTTCCCTGGGCGCTGATTCGGTAGCTTTCCAGGGTCCGGGTCAGTCCCGCCACCGCCTCGGCAGTTCCGTTCGCAAGCGAGCCAATCGCCCGGGCCGCATCGCGGTCGATCGTGGCCTGCTGGCGCTCGCCAAACTGGGTAAGCGCCTCGAGCTGAGCCGCTTCTTGCTGGGCCAGCGTGGTCGTCGTCGCTCCGAGATTAGCTCGAACACCCTGAAGCAGGCTCCGGGTTGCCTCCTCGGCGGCCGCGAGAGTCTGACTCTCGGCCTGATCCAGAGCGGTCTGGGCCGCGGTAAGCTGGGCGTCGAGGGTTTCACGCGACTTCCGGGCCGACTCGGCAACGGTGGCGAGATCCTTCGGCTTTCCCTTCTGTCCTTGATCGGCCTGCTTGTTCGCTTCTTCGGTCAGGCCCTTCTTATATTCATTGCCCACCTTGATTGCGGCATCAGATTTCGCCTCCAGGCGATTGTCGTGGACTGGCCCGTCGAGGACGCTGCTCTCGCCGTTGCGCTGGGATAGGTACTCGTCGCTACGCTGCCTGGCGCGTGCGACTGCTTCGTCGCCTACTTTCGGGCCAGCGCCGCGAAAGATCGAGTCGCCATCGGCGTAGAGCGAGTCGATTTTGGCGACCTGCGATTT
>JBOGTX010000428.1:0-5729 GCA_050695695.1 Chloroflexota bacterium | reverse complement strand
GGACGGAGCCGCGCTATTCGATCGGCCAGACGTGCGACGGACGCTTGGGAAAGAGCGCGCTCAGGATGACCCGGACGTCGTCGCCGGAGGTCCCGCAGTCTGGGAAGGCGTGGCGTAGCTCGTCGAGGGTGCGGTAGCCGAATAGCAGCTGCAGAAAGGTAAGGCCGGGGAACCGCGCGTCGCCGGCCTCCGGCGAGGTCGGCTTCCACGCCTCGATCGCGGCCAGCCGTCCGCGGTCGAGCTTCAGCCGCAGGCCATCGCGATAGAAGCTGATCTTGACCTCGCCGGAGTGGCCCACCGCGATCGAATTCGCCAGCCGGCGCTCGAGGGCGGGCGCCACCAGACCTAGGAAGTCGGGCAGGTCGGCCACGCGCAGGTACCAGGCGTAGGGTGCCTCGACCCGCGGCAGGCGGCTGCTCGCGGCCTCGTACAGCGGATGCTCCGCCCCCAGATTGAACGCGCACCCGCGAAGCTCGCCCTTGCCCTCCCGCGCGGCATACTCCTGGCCGACCTTCTGGGTGTAGCGCAGGATGCTCGGGGCAACGGCAAGCCAGGAGGCGCCGGACTTCAGCTCGCATTGGTACACCCCTAGCGATCGATTCTGAAAGAGCCGGGGCTGGTGCGCCAGAAACCCGATAGCCTCTCCGTCGGCCGCCTCGATGATGCAAAGCTGAGCCCGCGAGCCGCTCGACTCGCTTCGTCCGCCTAGCTCGTATCGCCAGAATGCCGCGTCGCGAAGGCAGGTGACCGGGTAACGCTTCCCCGACTCGTGGTACAAATCGCCGATAAATCTAAGATCGGCCTCGACCGCCTGACGCACCCGGACGGGCTCGGTCTCCCCGTCCTTGAGGTCGGGCACGTCCGACGAGGCTGCCGAGCGTCCTCCGCCCAGGGTCATCGTCATCTCGTAGCCGAACTGCCGGTAGAAGTACGGAATACCGGTGATCGCCTGGACCTGCTCGCCGCGCGCGGCGCTCCAGCGGTGGATCTCGGCCATCTGGGCCCGAACCAGCCCGCGCTGGCGATAGGCCGGATTGGTCCCGACCAGCTCGACGCGACCAACTCCGAGCTCGATCCCCTCGTAGCTCCACGTCTGCGAGATCAGATTGAGCGACGAGACGATCGCGCCGGTCCGCGCGTCCTCGACGACGAGGAAGTCGTCCGGGCGAAAGGTCGGATGCGGGCGCCCGAGCAGGTCGCGCGTCCACCCGGAGATTCTCGGGTTCGGCCCGGCCTCGCCGGTCGGGGCATGGATCTCGCCGTTGAACCTCGCCAACGCCTCGGCGTCCGCGGCGCTCGAACGCCGCAGGATCAGCCCATCGCCGAGGTCGCGAATCACTGAAACCGTCACCGCATCTCCAATCCGCCTCAAGCGTGGTCTTGTCCTACAGTGTACCAGAGAAGCATGGCACAGCACGTGTGATACAATCAATCACCGAGGAGTCTATGGCGGTTGTTCGAGAACTGGCGAGCCGATCGAATCGACCACATTGCCAGGCACGCGGTGACCCCGGAGGAGATCATCGAGACGATGTTCGACGATCCGAGCGGCATTCTGCTCCGCGTCGGACCGGCGGAGCGGAATCCCGAGGAGACGATGTATCGCTATCTGGGGCGCACCGGGTCGGGGCGTTATCTTCTCGTCGTCCTCCTGTATCTCGGTGAAGGCGTAGCGATGCCGGTGACCGCCAGGGACATGACGCACGGGGAAAGGAGTAGATTCGATGAGAGGCATCCGAGGAGCCAGTGACCTTTCCGACACGGAGCTCGAAGAAGCCGCGGAGTACTTTGATCGTACCGACGCGGCGGAGCTTCCGTGGGACGAGGCGACCGAGGTGGCGATCGAGCGACCTGACCTCGAGCAAGTCTCGATCCGACTGCCAAAGCGGGATCTGGAAGCGCTGAGGAGACGAGCGGCACGGATGGGTGTCGGCTACACAACGCTCATTCGAATGATCCTCCATCAGCACCTTCAGAACCCCTTGCGTCATTGATCGTTTCCTCCGTCCTGTGCCGCTCGATCCAGGCTTTGACCGGCACGCTACTGACTGACGCGTGAAACGAGAAACGTAATCACGAGGGAGCGCGCGTGCCAGGCCCACGTTTCACGCTTCACGTCTGCACGCGGCGGTCAATAGAGTCCTTCTTCGTAGATCCGTCGAATGATCGCCTCGATCTCCGGCTCCTCGATCGCGACGTCGCGGATGCGGTAGCGGCTGGCGACGCTGGCGATCAGGTTGGCCGCGGTGGTGTCGGAACGGCTGAAGCACCGCCAGTGCCGCGGACCGTCGGCGCGGACCTCCCGGGCGTGGGCGACGGTCAGGGGCTGGTCGACCTCCGCCGCGTCCTCGACGACGATTAAAGCAGATCGGGCCGGCGGCCTGCCCAGGGCGCGGCGGTCTCGAACGCGGCAGCGGCGCGCAGAACGAGCGCGTCCTCGTGGCGGCGGCCGACGATCTGCAAGCCGATCGGCAGGCCGTCGGCGGTCCAGCCGCAAGGAACCGTCGCCGCCGGCTGCCCGGTCAGGTTGAAGGGGAGGGTGAACGGCGACCAGCTCAGACCATCGGCCGACTGGCCGGCGATCTCGCGCGGGGTGTTGATACCGACCTCAAACGGCGGCACCGCGATCGACGGGGTCAAAAGCAGATCGTAGCGCTCGAAGAACCTGCGCATGGCATCGTAGACCCGGGTGCGGGCCAGGAACGCCTGGGCGTGCTCGAAGGCGGTCCAGGAGCGCGCCCGCTGAACCAGGCCGACCAGCCCTGGATCGATCTGGTCCTCCCAGATGGCGGGAAGCTGATCGATCGCGGCGGCAATCGCGCCATAGAACAGGATCTCCCACGGCCGACCGACGTCGGCGAAGCCCGGCGACGCGGTCTCGACCGCGCCCGCCAGCGCGTCGAACTGGCGCACCGCCCGCTCGCAAGCTTGCGCGACCTCCGGATCGACCGTCGCGTAGCCAAGGTCTGGACTCCAGGCGACCCGGACGCCGCGAATGCCCGATCCGATTCCATCCAGGTAATCGACCGAGCCAGTCGGAAAGCTGTTGCGGTCGCGCGGATCGTAGCCAGCGATCACGTTCAGCAGCAGCGCGGCGTCGCGCACGGTTCGGGTCATCGGCCCGGTGTGCGCCAGGGCCTCGGCCCAGCTTGGCGGATAGGCCGGCACCAGGCCAAAGGTCGGCTTGAGTCCGAAGATCCCGCAAAAAGACGAGGGAATCCGAATCGATCCGCCGCCGTCGGTGCCGATGGCCAGCGGCCCGAGGCCGGCCGCGACCGCCGCGCCGGCGCCACCGGAGGAGCCGCCGGGCGTCCGCTCGCGGTTCCAGGGGTTGCGGGTGATGCCGAAGAGGCGGTTGTCGGTCACGCCCTTCCAGCCGAACTCGGGAGTGTTGGTCTTGCCGAGCGAGATCGCGCCCGCGGCCCGGAGGCGCTCGACGACCGGCGCGTCTTCGGTCGGCACGGCGTCGGCGAAGAGCCGCGAGCCCCGCGTCGTGCGAATTCCTTTGGTGATTAAGAGATCTTTGATCGAGACCGGCACCCCGGCCAGCGGACCGACGTCCTCGCCGCGCTGGATCGCCGCTTCGATCCGCCGGGCCTCGGTCCGGGCAAGGTCGGCGGTCACCGTGCAGTAGGCGTTGAGCGCCGGGTTGATCCGCTCGATTCGAGCGAGAAACGCGTCCACGACCTCGACCGGCGAGAGCTCGCGAGCGCGAACCCTCGCCGCCAGGTCGGTCGCCGGTTGGTAGCACAGCTCGTCCCACGTCATCGCGCGCCTCCGTCGGAAGTCGAAGGATAGTATAACGCGCTCACGACACCGGCAGGCTTCCCATCACCTCGTCCAGCTCGGGGAGCTCCGGGTTCAGGTCGCGGGCGCGGAGCCAGGCGCTACCAAGAAGCCTGCCTGGTTCAACCCCATCCATGGTAGCCGTTACGTTCGGACATGAGCTGTCGCATCGCGACGATGGTCTGACCGGTCAGCACCCCACGCGCCAGCGCCAGCTCGAGAATGTCCTCAAGGTGCACGACCCGGCTTTCTCCGAGCTCGCTCACCCCCGCTTCAAATGCCCGTGCGTCGGTCGTTGCGAAGAGGTACTCACGGCTCGCCGCCAGGGCCAGCCCGCCGGACTCCCCTTCGTCCAAACGATACGTTTCCCGACACAAGACGTAGACCTCGACCGCCCGCGGGCCGGTCGCGTCTTCCGCGCGGAGGATTCCCTGATTGACCAACCGCGAGAATTCGGCCGCGAACCGCCGTCCCCGACCACGCCGCATCTCACGCTCGATCTCGGGCGCGATGATGAATTCCACCCCCGGAATCTGTCCCAGCAAGTCGAGCCGATTGGCGAAGCACAGGTTGATCAGGATATTGGCATCCGATACAACAACTTCGTCCATCAAGCCGAGTCGGAGATCAGGGGATTCCGCCGACCAGGCTTCAGCTTGATCGGTGGCGCTTCGATCCGGAGGCTGGAAAGCAGGATTGCCAACTCATCAAAATCGACATCAAGGATTTCGGCCAGGCGACCACGGGAAATCTTCCCGGCCCGGAACGCCTCGAGGGCGATCGCCCGGAGTCGCCTTTCAAAGGTCAGCGGCCTCGAGATCTCGCGATCTAACTCCGACCCCATTAGGTGGGTCAGGTGTTCCCGAGGGACGCGCGAGAGCCGGTGGCAATGCTCCTCACCGATGAAACCGAGGTGGCGAAGACGGTCGAGCACCACCTCGTACCTGACGTGGAAGTGAAGCTGTATCCCGACGACGTGGACCGGGTTGAGCTCATGCCATTCAATGCCGAAGCCAGCCGGTCGAAATGCCTCCAACGCTGACCTGGGCAGCGGCAATGCCTCGGCAAATCGGCTGGCCCGTACTTCATCCAGGTCACGCTTGTCTTCGTCAATGCAGACATGGGCGTCTTCATCGACCAGCAAGTGACAGAGTTCGTGCGCGATGGTCGTCGCGTTCGACACCGGACGTTCGTTCTGATTGATGACAATAAGGCGGCCAGTCAGCGGTTCCGAGACACAAAGTCCGGATACGTTCGGGCGAAGCGTGGCCTCGAACACGGCGATGCCCTGGTCTTCGAGCAAATCGGCAAGGTCGAGGATGGGCTCGTCACTGCCGAGACCGAGGATCCGTCGGGCGTCGGCCGCGATGCACTCGGCTTGGGCGATTGCCTGGTCGAGCCGGTGCATTGGTTCGCAGGTAAAACGGGTTGTCGACGCGGCCCCCGGTGCGATACCGAGCGACCGGCGCAGGGCCGCAGACTCCCGGCACCGGTGGGCGATGCGGTCAAGTTGGATGAAATCCGAGTCGACGAGCCCGGCTGCTCGAAACGGTGCCGCGTCATCGGTCGCAGTCAGATCAGGCTCGTCTGTTCTGACGAAATAGGCGAGGGAGCGATGGTAGAGACGCGCGAGCTCCACCAGTTCGATGGTGCTGACGTCGCGCTGCCCTTGCTCCATCCGCGCGATCGGCTGGTGATTCTTAAGTCCAAGGTGCTCGGCCACCTGCTGTTGAGTCATTCTTCGCGCCTCGCGCGCCTCACGCAGTCGCATTCCCAGCAGCCGCGACGTTAATTGAGCAACCATTGGTCTCACCTCGCTCTTGATTGTATCAGAATCGTCACATCAGAGCACAGGCCGCACCATCGAGGTGAGAAAATGGCACGTGCCAACCGTACGTCCTTTCGAGATCCGTCGCTCACTTCACCGGCAGGCTTCCCATGAC
>JBOGTX010000427.1:0-3088 GCA_050695695.1 Chloroflexota bacterium | reverse complement strand
GATCCGCCATGGCCGCGCCGAGGTTGGGATCGTTGGAGTCCAGCGCGGCGTCGGCACCAAGTCGCAGGGCCAGCGCGCGGCGCTCGGCCATCGGATCGACCCCGATGATCCGGGCGCCCATTGCCTTCCCGATCAGCAAGACGCACAGACCAACCGGGCCGAGCCCGGTGACCGCGATCTGGTCGCGCCCGCTCGCGCCGAGGCGGCGCAACGGAGCGTAGGCCGTCCCGGCCTGGCAGGAGATGACGACCGCGTCGTCCCACGACAGGTCATCGGGCAGCTTGTAGCACCGATGGGCCAGCACCACCATGCGCTGCGCGTCGGCGCCGTCGAGGTGGCCGCCGTAGCTGCGTTGCCCGTGTTGGCAAATGTTCGTGTTGCCGGTGCGGCACTGAACGCAGTGCCCACAGCCGATCCGGTGGTAGACGAGAACGCGGTCGCCAATCCGGGGATCTTGAACGTCGGCTGCTACCGCGACGACTTCGCCACACGGCTCGTGGCCGGGAACGACCTCGTTCGCCGGTCGGTCGCCGCGGGGCGGGCGGTATCGATGGAGATCGCTCCCGCAGATCGCGGAAGCCCGCAACGCCACGACGACCTCGCCCGGGCCCGGCTGGGGATCCGGCTTCTCTCGTACGATCGCCTGACGGTCGCCTAAGAACTGCACGGCGCGCATGAGTGCCCCTCCAAAAAATGAGCGATCCGCTACCAAACCGTCGCTCATTATACTCATCTCACGAAGCCATTGCTTTTCTTACGCTTCCCAGCTCTCGACGAAGACGACCCGCAAGTTTCCTTCGATCCGCAGCACTTCGGTAAAAGTGTGTTCTCCCTGACGCTGGTACCGCAGGTCGACGAAGGCATTGCCAACCGGAACCTTCGTCACGGTGACCGACCGCAGCCACGACGGCAATTCCGGATGAACGATCCAGAGCTCGTTTTTCGGGGCCTGGGGTACCAGCCCGAGCATCGCCCGGGTGAAAAGCAGGACCGAGCCGGCTGCCCAGGCCTGCGGACTGCAGGCGACCGGGTACCGGATCGGGACGCGATACTGAGAACGATCGTAGCCGCAGAAGAGCTCGGGAACCCGAAGATCAGGGAACTGGCGGACCGCCTCGAAGAATCCCGAGACCAGCGTCTGCAGGTAAGCCTCTTCGCCGTAGCGCTTGAATCCCATGGCAATCAGGGAGTTGTCGTGCGGCCACACCGACCCCACGTGATAACCCATCGGGTTGTACCTGACTTCCTTCGAGGCGAGAGTTCGGATGCCCCAGCCAGTGAACAGATCCGGCTGCATGAGGCGGGGGATGACCAGCTTGGCGCGGTTCTTCGGAACGATTCCCGACCAGACGGCCTGGCCCGGGTTGGAGCTGATGACCTTCGCCTGCTTCTTGTCCCCGTCGAGGGCGAGGCAGTAGAAGCCTTCGTCGTCCATCCAGAAGGCGTCGTTGAAGGCATCGCGAAGCCAGTTTGCCAGGTAGAGCTGCCGATTCGCCTCGGACCCGTCGCCCAGGGCCTGGTAGATCTCACTCGCGCCGATGCGCGCGGCGTAGGCATACCCCTGAACTTCGACCAGCGCCACCGGGGGCTTGATCAGGTCGCCGTTCGCGTACATGATTGCGTCCCAGGAGTCCTTCCACCCCTGGTTGGTCAATCCAGAACCAGATAGCTTCTGGTATTCGAGAAAGCCGTCACCGTCCAGGTCTCCGTAGCTTTCCATCCAACCGATCGCGGCCCGCAGGTTTGGCTCGAGCTCGCGAAGCAGCGAGGCGTCGCCGGTCGCCCGGTAATATTCGGCCAGCAGGATGATGAACAACGGCGTCGCGTCGACGGTACCGTAGTAGGGGTTGAAGGGAATGATGTTGCAGTGCGCCAGCTCCCCGCGTCGCAGCTCGTGCATGATCTTTCCCGGCTGCTCGTCTCGCCACGGATCGACCTTCTTGCCTTGCAGGCCGGCCAGCAAACGGAGAATGTTCGCGGTCTGCTTCGGTGTCCAGGTGTGTTGCAACCCGACGATCAGGCTGTCGCGCCCAAACAGCGTTGCGAACCAGGGAATGCCAGCCGCCGGAAACGGTTGCTCGCGGGTACCACTCTGGAGCAGGTGAAGATCAAGCAGCGCGCGCTTGACCAGGTCATCCCAAACCTGGTTGTCAGTGTGCATCGCCGGATGCTCCTCGAGCCAGTGCTCGTAATCGGCAGTTCCGCGTTCGACCAGGGTCGCGAGCTCGGGGAGGCCATCCGCCGATTCGACGGTCTTGGACGTCGCGGTGCGCACCCGGAGGCGGAGCGAGGTCGACGATCGAGGCTCGAGGTTCAGGTCGTACGTCGCCTGCCCCCCCGCTTCCCTGGTCGGGCCCGGCGAAAAATCGACGATCGTCCGGCGGGTGATCCCGTCGATCCCATCGTAGCGGAAAACGAGCGAGCCCTCGTCCCAGGTGGGCGGGTAGAGGGTACCGCGCTCGGAGACCTGGAGGAAGCCACGGATCTGAAACATGTCCGCGAAGTCGGAATCGAAAAAGACGACGAGCTCGATCGGCATCGGAGTCACGTTGAAGTTCGTGATGGTCAAGACTTCGTCGACCGCCAGGGTCGTGATCACCCGCTCTCGGTGGATTGTGAGCGTTTCCTTGGGAATAACCACGCCATTCGGCAGCCGGAGATCGGGATTCGTCAGCTCCTGGATCTCGGCAAAACGCATCTCACCGGTCGAAAGCAGATAGGTTGGCGGAATCCCTTCCAGCACGAGCTCATACGCGCTCAAGAAGCGGGTATCCTTGTGGTACAGGCCCAGCCCGTTGATGTTTCCGCGCGGCACGTTTCCGTTCAAGTCGGTGAGGAGAAAGAGGTCCTCCTCCTTGATGACGATCGTCTCGCGAATGTCCTGGGCACCGGTCGCGACCGCGTACTCGACGTTCTTCGGGCCAACCGTGCGAGTCTTCTCGGACGGCCGCGGCGCCTCGGCCGCCGCGGGCTCGGCCGGCGCCGTTGAGGTTCCAGTCCTGGGTTCGGCTGGTGGCGGAGTCCCCGGTTGGTTCGAATCGCTCATTGGCTATCTCCCTGGCTCGACGCGTTTGGGGCGGTCGGCAGT
>JBOGTX010000426.1:0-2812 GCA_050695695.1 Chloroflexota bacterium | reverse complement strand
ACTCGGAGCCATCCTTCCGCCATCGTATCAAGAGTTCCTTCGGGTTACGAATGGCTGGCGCACGATCGGTGACGAGGTGGGTAGATTGTTATCGATCGACGAGGTCGGATGGCTACGGGTGAGACATCCCGAAACGATTAGGGACTGGCTGGAGGGTGCGCGGTCCCAGGGCGAATCCCTGGACGTCCCGGACGAGAAGTACTTCGTGTACGGAAGGGATCAGCTGGCAGACACTGTACGACTGGAATATCTCTCTGCCGCGCTGGAGATCAGCGCCGAGGCCTTCGATGGCGGCGTTTTCCTCCTAAACCCCGAGGTCCGGACGCCAAGTGGCGATTGGGAAGCTTGGTTTCTCGCTCCCTGGTTGGCTGGTGCCGCGCGGTACCGCTCATTCTGGGAATTGATGGAGGACGAATATCGACAATTTACCTGCTAGCCGCTCCGGGATGGGGGACGGGTGTCAGTGACCAGCAATCGTCGAAGGTTGGATAGCGTCGCGAATCGGACCGCGCTCAACCAGACCGTCGCCCGACTGAGGCTAGAGAGCGGCAACCGGAGGGAGAGGATGAGGAAAGCGCTCAGCTTGGGCTGGGCAGCCTGCCCTCGACCCGGGCCGGGGGCGCGAGTGCGACCAACGGGCCGCTCTCGGCTTACCTCAGCCAGGCCGGCGCCCCGCCGACCGCGACCAGCTACAGCTACGATCCGGTGGGCAATCGGCTGAGCAAGAACACGACGAGCTATTCCTATGATCGCGCGGACCGGATCCTGACGGCCGGTGCGCTCACTGACACGGTGAACGCGAACGGGAACCTGACCAACCGGGGATCGGGCAGCTTCGCCTACGATCAGGCAAACCGCTTGACCAGTGCGACCGTCAGCGGGGCGACCAGCACCGACACCGACGACGGCGATGGGAAGCGCGCCAGCCAGACGGTTGGAAGCACCACCACAAGCTACGTCTGCGACGTGAATGGCTCCGTACCGAACGTGCTGACCGACGGGACGTTCAAGTACGTCTACGGTCTCGGTGCGGGCGGCCATACTATATTTACGGTCTCGGTAAGCGCGAGGCGGAGGACGTACTGGCCGAGGCGTGGGCAAACCGGGGCTTCCCGGCCATTCGCGTGCGCCACCCCATGATCAACGGCGAGCGCGACCACCTCCGCCGAATCGAGAGCTGTCTCTGGCGGATCCTCGACGGCGGCCCGGTTCTTCTGCCGGACGCAGGCCACTGTCAGGACGAGGAGTCGACCGTCGCCGAGCTCGTCGGCACTCTATTCGACGTGCTCGGGGCGCCCCGGCGGCTCCTCTCGATACCCTTCAGCGCCCTGGCCGAGGCCGGATTGTCTCCGATCGAGGTCTCCCCCTAAAGCGACCGCTGGATGTCTCACGTCGATCCTGGCAAGGCCCGGCGCGAGCTCGGCTTTCGCCACGAGCCGTTGCGCTCGTACCTGGAGAAGATCGTCGTCTCCTTCCTGGCTCACCCGCCCACCGAGCCCCCGAAGAACGACCGGAATCGCCCGCGGGAGCTGGCCGTGTCGGTCAAAGGGCCGGAGATCGATTGATTGACCGACCGGGTCACCGAACAAACGGTATCGCTCTCGCCCCGGCCCATTTCCCTCGCTTTTGAAGCGTCAGGCGAGGCGGCGGTGAACGAGCCGCGAGCGCCAGCTCCTTCGACGAAGCTGGACCCCGGCCAGCCAGACTGGTGTGGCGACGGCCCCCTAATCAGGCGCTTTTCGTGTTTCTTTTCGCGCCGTTTCGCGCGCTTCGTGATCCCAACTCGCCTCAGCACCGAAATCGGGCCCGCCCTGGCGTGCCGAAAACTCGATCGCCTGTCCTATTGACGCGCCCCCGGTGAATCTTGTACAAACCACACAATTAATTCTTGGTATTCAAGAGTTGAAAATTGATCGAACCGGACACTGATTCGGCGATCGCCACCTGGACCGATCGCCCGAAGCCGCGCGATGGCCATGCGCCGATCGCTGGGCTCTCCGAGCAGATCGCGCTCGCCCTTGAGGAGGCAATCCTCGTCGGACGACGAAAATCCGGCGAGCGCCTCGTCGAGTCGGAGATCGCCGCGGACATGGGCACCAGCAACGGACCGGTGCGCGAAGCGTTTCACGAGCTGGAAAACCTTGGCCTTGTCGCGTCGATACCGCGGCGGGGCACCTTCGTCACCGAGTTCACCGCTCAGTTGGCGCGAGAAGTGTTCAGCCTGCGCGCGGTGCTCGAGGTCTCCGCGCTTCGCCTCGCGTTCCAGTGCCTGGACGATCGCGCTTTCGCCCGCTATGACGAAGCGCTGGAACAGATCGAGCGCGAGCCGGACGGGCCGGCCAGCTCGCCCCGGCTGATGGTCGATTGGGACATTCGCTTTCACGACATCCTCTTCGATCTTTGCGGCCATCGGCTCCTGCGACAGAACTGGCGGCGGCTTCGGGTCCAGGCGCGGGTTCTCCTGCTGGTCAACGGCGTGCTCTGGAGCGCCAACGCCAGCTCCCGCGACGAACGCGCCGGAAGTATGGTGGACGTCCACCGACCGCTGGTCGAAAGCCTCAAGGCGCGCGACCTGGCCCTTGCCGAGCACCGGTTCGTCGCGCACCTCGCCGAGGGCGAGCGCCGAATCGTGAGGAAGATGGCGCCGCCGGATCGCGACCAGCCGACCCTCGTCGACACGTTGACCGAGCCATCCCACGATTAACTCGAATGAAGGAGAAGCCATGAACGAATCTCGATCGGTTCGTTCACTGGCGATTCTCTCGTTCCTGGGCTCGTGGGATGACTTCTTCACGCCCTTGATCTACCTGAA
>JBOGTX010000425.1:0-2039 GCA_050695695.1 Chloroflexota bacterium | reverse complement strand
GTAGAACATCGCCAGCACGTTCCTCTCCCCGCGCCGGGGAGAGGTCAGGAGAGAGGTCTCCTCCGACGCGGCCGGCAAAATTCGGGACGCTTCCTATCGCTTGTCCCGGCCGTAGGATATCAAATCTTCGCCAACTTCGTCATCCGCCCGCCGATCAGCCACTCGGCGACGTAGATATTGCCGTCGCCATCGGCGCCAACGCCGTGGGGGCTGTTGAACTTGCCGGGCTCGAGGCGATTTGTCCGGGCCGGGATGCCCCTGGCGTCGAGCAGGTTTGGCCAGCCCTCTTCCACGCACACCGCCTCGTTGTCGCCGAGGTAGCAGACCAGCCGATCGTCGCGATCGAGGATGGCCAGGCGGGCCCGCAGCTCGGCGACGATCAGCAAGTCACCATCGCGGGCGAAGGCGCTGGGGCTGCTCAGGAAGTCCGCGCCAACCACCCGCTTGAACGTGCCTTCGACGTCGTAGACCTGGATCCGGTGGTTGCTCCGATCGGCGACGTAGAGCTCCGGCTCGGCCTTGCGGTGGTCGATCCAGACCGCGTGGGGCGTGGCGAAGCGCCCGCCGCCCTCCTCGCCGTTGATGCTGCCGAGATATTCCCCGCGCTTACTGAAGCGGCTGTACCGGTGGACGTAGCTCTGCCCGTAGCCATCGGCGACCCAAACGTCGCCATTCCCGCCAAATCGCTCCTCGTTCACCGCGACCGAGGTTGGCTGGTACTTGCCTTCGCGATAGATCTCCAGATCCGGACGCTCCAGCGTCAACACGACCCGACCGTCGAGGGTCATTTTGACGACCTGACCGCCGGCCGGGCCGGTCTGGTAGCCGTAGTCGGTTTGGGGAATGCGCTTCGCGCCGGTGTCGGCGATCCAGAGGAACTCGGCGTCGCCTTCCCGGGTCAGGGTGATGCCGTGGCCCTCGGTCAGGCCGGTCTCGATCGCGCGGAGGAGCGCGCCATTCCGGTCGAATACGAGAAGCGTGGGATCGCCCTGGTGGAAGGTGATGATCTCGTTGCTCGCGCTGACCGCCAGGCCAGGGTGCGCCCAGCCGTTCCGGGCGCTGGCCGACTCGGGGATCCGCGCCCAGTCGCCGAGCCACTCGTAGGCGTGTTCGTTGGTTCCAATCCGCATGGGCCACCCCTCTTCTTTCGAAAGCTGGAACTACCAGGAGCCAGCCGAGTCTACCAGATTGGCGTGTCGACCTTCTACCATGGGAAACCTCACATTTCGGTCGGCCGGAGCGTCTGCATACTATGAGCGTGAAACCCTTCGAGCAGATCGTGGTCGAGCACGGACCGACCGTGCTCCGGGTGTGCCGCGCCATCCTCGGCCCGGTGGATGCCGAGGACGCCTGGTCGGAGACGTTCCTCGCCGCGCTTCGGGCCTATCCCCAGATCGACCGGGTGGCGAACCTCGAGGCGTGGCTGGTGACGATCGCTCATCGCAAGGCGATCGACCTCCGTCGCGCCCAGGCGCGCGCGCCGATCACCGTGGCCGAGCTCCCGGAGCAGCCCGCGACCGGTGGCTCGCCCGAGGCGTGGGACGGAGACCTCTGGGCCGCCCTCGAGACGTTGCCCCGGAAGCAGCGCGCGGTCGTCGCCTACCATTACCTGGCGGACCTTCCCTACGCCGAGGTTGCGACCATCGTCGGCGGCACCGCCGACGCGGCCAGGAGGGCCGCGGCGGACGGCATCGCCAGGCTACGCGAAACCTATCTGGGCACCGCCCAGCCAAAAGGAGAGACTCGATGACCAACCTCGCCGCGCCGGAGGTCGGCGACCTGTTCGCTGCGCTCCAATCAATCGACGAGACCGCCAACCGCCGCCTCCACGACCGCCTGATCGCGGACGCCGAGCGAGAAGGGATCCTCGACGTCGCCTATCGCGCGCTCGATACCCCGGTCGGCGCGCTGCTGCTGGCGGCGACCGCGCAGGGCCTGGTGAGGGTCGCCTTCGCGACCGAAGACCACGCCAGAGTGTTGGCGACTCTGGCCGAGCGGATCAGTCCTCGCGTCCTCGCGGCCCCGAAGCGCCTCGACGT
>JBOGTX010000424.1:0-12578 GCA_050695695.1 Chloroflexota bacterium | reverse complement strand
GTGCCCCCCTACCCGTACAGCACCTCCCGCAGCGCTCGATATTCCGCCTCGCTGATCTCGCCGCTGGCCAGCCGGCGCCGCAGGATCGCCTCGGCGTCCGCCAGTCCGGCGCCCTCGCCGCGGTGCGACCAACCGTTGTGCCGCCGACTGACCAGCAGAACGACGACCAATCCGATGAGGAGGAGGAAGAAGAAGCCGCCAAACGGGTGGAAACCGGCGTATCCCCACCACACGTCACACCTCCCAAAATAGAAGCTGATCTTGACGGATCAACCTTCAAGATCAGCTTAGAGGGTGACGATGAACGCCGAATCGCGGGCTTGTCACGAATCGGTGAACGTCAGGTGACGGCGCTCAGACCTTGACCTGCCCGAAGCGGGCCTCGAGGAAACGACGGTTCGCCAGGAGGCGATCCACGTCCTGGCGCTGCAGATCCTCGGCGATGTCGTCCAGCTTAGCGTCGAGGAGATCGAGCTGGTCTTTCAATTCCTGGAGCGCGGTCTTGCCGGTCGCGATCAGAACGCGGTCGCCGTCCTCGATCGGCAGCGCCAGGAAAGCGTCGACCGTTCGAGGGAGATATTCGCTGGCCGTCTGTTTCACCAGGAAGAGGTCCTTGGAGAAGGGCGGGAAGCGCGTGGCGTAGCCGAGCAAGACCTCGACTTTGCGCCGGATTTGCTCGACCTTGACCTGGACGTCGATCGGTAGCTCCGGCCGGGCCGGCGGTTGCGGGCGCGGCGGCGGTGGGGACGGCGGAGGCGTGACCGGGACCGGATACACCCGTCGGGGTGGCGGCATCGGACGCGACTGCCAGGTCATCCGATCCCAGCGGCGCCGGCGCGGGCCGCGGCCCAGCATGTAGAGCGACCAGATCAGAAGCCCGATCATCAGCCAGGGAACCATGAACTCGGCCGCGAACACGACCGCCCACCAGAGTGGCACCGCCATCATGAGCAGAGCTAACACCCCTACTGATATCAGGATCAGTTTCACGGGTTAGCCTCCTTTCGAGACCGCCGGGAGAGACAGCTCGCTCTCGAGGCTATCGGCGTTTGTCTGGGCCAGCTCCGCGGTTCGCGCGCGTTCGACGTACACCTGGGCCCTGGCGACCTCGGCGGACAGGCTGTCGATCGTCTTCCGCATCGAGTCGAGCGCCGCCAACTTGAACGAATCGATCGACTCGAGGGTCAGGTAGATATTGTTGAACGCCGCCTGGAGCTTCTCGATGCTGACCGTCGTGTTGGCGGCCTGGTTCTGAATCTCGCCGACCTGCTGCCGGAGCATTTGCGAGGTCGACTCGATGATGTTGCCGGTCGTCAGGTTCAACGCGCTGATCTGATCCAGCACCAGTCGCTGGTTACCAAGAGCGAGCGCGACGATGACCGCCGTTCGCAGGGCCGCGACCGTCGTCGTGGTGGCGCGCTCGACGCCTTTGATCAGCTCCTGGTTGTTCTTGCGAATCAGGTCGAGCGCCAGGTAGCCCTGGACGCACACCGAGAGCTGGGTTAGCAGGTCCTGGCGCTTCTGGCGCACGTAGAAGAGGACGTCCTCCTTCAACGCCCGCGCCTTTTCCGGATCCGCCGCCTCGAGCTCGCCGGCCTTCTTCACCAGCGCCTCGTCGAGCGCGGAGGCCATGTAGGTGTACTGCTCGAGGCGTCCTTTCATCTCCCAGAGGTGGGCGTTCTCTTGATCGATCGCGGCGTTGTCGCGTAGCAGCTCGTCCTGGCCGCGGTACAGGCCGTTGACGATCGCCTCGATGTTCGCCTGGGCGGACTGATACTTGTGGAAGTAATCGCCAACCTGATTGCTGAAGGGCAAGCGGTCGAAGAGACCACGGCGCCGGCCGAGGTGCTGGGAAGGATCAAGGCCCTCGATCTGCTTGCGCAGGGCGAGCAGCGCGCTCGAGACCTGCGAGCCCTGGGTCAGCGGCCCCTGTTGCAGCGCGGCGGTCGGGCGGTCGAGGAACCGGCTCGACGCCTCGGACGAGCGGCGAATCTCGGCGCTGCCCATCCGACTGATCGAGCGGACCTTCCGCTCGAATTCGGGCGACTGGGTCTCCAGGCCGACCAGCGAATCGACGAAGGATTTGACCGCGGCGGAGATTCGTCCGGCGGTCTCGTCGTCCACCCGGATCTTCGTCCCGACCCCGGGTTGGCTGGTGGGCGGATCTGGTAGCGGGGTGTCGAGCACGAGCTCGTCCCCGCCGGTTTTCAGCTCGGGTGCGTCAGGCATCGGTCAAGACCTCCATTCGGTGATTTGACGAATTTGGGCTCCGAACTGTTGCAGTCAGCGGAAGACTGAACGAAAATCGGGTGCCCTGTCCAATCGTGCTCTCGACGGCGACTCTGCCGCCCATGGCCTCGACCAGCTCCCGGACGATCGCCAGGCCGAGGCCCGCCCCGCCGCTGGCGCGGTCCCGAGCATCGTCGCCCCGGTAGAACCGCTCGAAGACGTGGGGCAGCCGGTCGGACGGAATCCCCTCGCCGGTATCCTCGACCGTGACCCAGGCCTCTCCGTTGCGTGGCATCGCCCGTACCGCGATCAGCCCGCCCTCCGGCGTGTGGCGCAGCGCGTTTCGCAGGAGATTCGCCAGGATCTGGCCGATTCGCCGCCGGTCGGCAAGCACCGGCGCGAGGTCCGGCGCGATCGCGGTCGCCACCGTGATCCGCCGCTCACGGCGCGCGATCGATCGGATGCTCGCCGCGACTTCCTCGACCACCTCGGCCAACGACACCGGCTCGATCACCAGCGGCAAGGCGCCCGCTTCGGTCGTCGACAGCGTGAAAAGGTCCTCGATCAGCCGGCTCAGGTTCTCAGTCTCGCGGTCGATCACGGCGAGATAGTCACGCCGGCGCTCACCCTCGCCGTGGTCGGCGCGCATCAGCAGCGACTCGACGTGGCCGCGGATCAGGGCAAGCGGCGTGCGCAGCTCGTGCGAAACGTTGGCGACGAGCTCGCGCTTGGCGACGAGCGCGGCCTCGGTACTTCGCCGCGCGGAATCGAGCTCGCCGACCGTCGTGGCGAGCCGCTCCGCCATGGCGTTGAAGCGACGGGCGAGCTGGCCCACTTCGTCCGGCGGTCCTTCCTGGACCCGACGCGAGAGATCGCCACTCGCCAGCGACTCCGCCGCCTGGCCGAGGCGCTCGAGGCGGGTGACCAGGCGTCGCGAGAGCAGGTAGCCGACCACCCCGGAGATCGCCAGCGCGAACACCGAGGCGACGCTGAGCACCACCGCCGACGCGGCGCCGAAGATGAAAAGACTGTTCCAGAAGCTGCTCGGATGGCTCGCCGGCGGCGGAGAGGCCAGGGCGACCACGACGGCGGCGACCGGCCTGCCGTTCGCATCCAGGATCGGCGCCGCGCCGAGCGCCGCCGACCGCGGGCCGGCCCGGGTCACCTCGAGCGCGCCCGGGTTTCGCTCCCCCGCGAGCGCCGCCCGAGCGATCGAGGTCCACTCGGCGCGCTCGGCCGGAGCGAACGCCGCGCCGTCGGGCTCGGAGCTGGCCAGCGGCTGGCCATTGGCGCCGATCACCACGACGTAGTCGAGATCGTCCAGCGACGTGCCCCACCAATCGAAACGACGCGATGGCCCCGGTCCGAAGGAGCCGAAGCCCGGCGACGGACGCAGGTCGCCCCGCGCCAGATCCGCGAGGATCGGATCCAGGGCGGCCGATGAATCGCCGCGCAGCACCAGCCGATCGATCGTACCGGCGATCGTTTCCGCCTGCTGGGTGGGCGCGTCCAGCGAGCTCGTCTGGGAAGCCAGCCAGCCGCTGG
Organism: Chloroflexota bacterium; assembly: GCA_050695695.1. Classification (GTDB taxonomy): domain Bacteria; phylum Chloroflexota; class UBA6077; order FW602-bin22; family CADDYW01; genus JAJPKB01. The sequence continues at coordinate 8,804 of JBOGTX010000424.1, read as the reverse complement.
CGATCAAGACGACCGCCGCGACCATCGAGACCAGGGTCAAGGCAATCGCGGCCAGGTGCGAGAGAATGAGCTGGGTCCGCAAGCGGGAGAATCGACTCACGACGACGCTTCCCTCGGTCGCGCGAAGCGGTAGCCGAGTCCCCAGACCGTCTCGATCAAATCACCGGACGGCCCGAGCTTCTTTCTCAGCCGCAGGACGTGGGTGTCCACCGTTCGATCGGACCCGCCGGCGTCGTAGCCCCAAACCTTCTCCATCAGGTAGTCGCGGCTGAACGCGCGGCCCGGGTTGCCGACCAGGAGCGACAGCAGCTCGAACTCCCTGGGGGTGAGATCGATTGGCTGGCCGGCGATCTGGGCCAGGTGCTGGGAAAGATCGACCCGAAGCGAGCCGACGACCAGGGTCGGGGGCGTCGCCTCGCTCTGGTGAGCCTCGCGATCCAGCTCGATCCGGCGGAGCAAGGCGCGTACCCGGGCGAGCAGCTCCCGAATGCTGAACGGCTTGGTCAGGTAGTCGTCGGCGCCAACCTCGAGCCCGAGCACGCGGTCGATCTCCTCGGCGCGGGCGGTCAGCATCAGGATGGGAATCACGCTCTCGCGGCGGATCCGCCGGCAAACCTCGAGACCTTCGAGGCGCGGCAGCATCCAGTCGAGGATCAGCAGGTCGGGGCGCTCCCGGCGCGCAACCAGCTCCGCCGATGGCCCATCGAAGGCCTGGAGCACTCGGTGCCCCTCGTCTTCGAGGTGCTGACGTAGCAGATTATTCAGATCGCGTTCGTCCTCGGCGATCAGGATCGCGGCCACGCTGCCTCCCCGGCGAACAGATCCAGTATAACGCGCCGTGATGGCGATGTGACCGCGAAACTGTCACGGAACGGTCAACTAGCCAGGGTTCCCGGATGACTGTCTTGCCTTGGGACGAGCGCGGAGGTGGACGCGCTCGCCTTGCCTCCCGAGCAGGCCAAGGAACTCGACGGATTCGGGGCCGTCGACGCCGAACCAGTGCGGTACGCGGGTATCGAACTCCGCCGCTTCTCCGGGTGAGAGCACCAGATCATGTTCACCGAGAATGAGCCTCAGCCGCCCGTTGAGGACAAAGAGCCATTCGTAGCCCTCGTGGGTCTGTGGATCGGGTTCCTTCGGGGTGCTGCTGGCGGGGATCACGAGCTTGTATGCCTGAATGCCGCCGACACGGCGGGTCAGGGGCAGGATAGACATGCCGTGATGGGTGACCGGGCGCAGGTGGATGCGCGGATCTCCGGTGGGCGGGGCGCCGACGAGTTCGTCGAGCGTGACCCCGTGGGCTCTGGCCAGCGGCAACAGTAGCTCGAGGGTCGGCCGGCGGGTGCCGGACTCCAATCGGGACAGGGTGCTGACCGAAATACCGGTGGCCTCCGACAGGGCAGCCAGCGTGGTCTCCCGCTGCCGCCGCAACGCTCGAAGCCGGGGTCCGACCGCGTTGAGCGCTTGATCGAGATCATGATCCATGCCAGTATTTTGCCACAACAGCAACATTGCTTGCAAATTTGTCCGGGGGATCGGTACGATGTTCGCGGAAGATATTCGCCAGGCGGTCGCCGCCCACCGCGACCGGTTCTCTCCCGAATCGGAAGCGCGTCCGAGAACTGGGGATGGGCGTCCGGCGCCACAATCCGCGAAATGCGAAAGGAAACAATCGTGTCCAAACAATTCGACAAGGCGTACTGGGAAGAGCATTATCGGGGCCGCCATTCCGCCGGCTGCCAGAAGCGGCCCAATCCTCAGTTGGTGATCGAGGCCGGGGATCTCGCCCCTGGCACGGCGCTGGACGCGGGTTGTGGCGAGGGGGCAGACGCCATCTGGCTGGCCTTGCGCGGCTGGCGGGTAACCGCGGTGGACATCTCCTCGACCGCGCTGCGCCGCGGTCGAGAGTACTCGGAAGCCCTCGGCGCCGACACCGAGAGCCGGATCGACTGGGTCCAGGCCGATCTGACCAGTTGGAGACCCTCCGAGGAACATTTTGATCTCGTCGCCGCCCACCATGTCCACACGACGGCACCGCGCGAGGAACTGGTTCGCCGTCTGGCGGCAGCGGTTGCGCCGGGCGGCACTCTGCTGATCGTCGGACACCACCCTTCAGATCTGCCGACCGACATCTCCCACGTCTCGCCTGCTGAGGCGTTCTTCACGGCCGAGGAGGTCGTGGCCAGCCTCGACCCCGTTCGCTGGGAGATTGCCGTCGCTGAGGCCAGGACCCAATCGGCCACCGGTCACGACGGTCACGAGATCACCATGCGTGACACCGTCCTCCGAGCCCGCAAACGTTCATGACCCACGGACGTCGGAGCACCGCGGTTGAAGTCGCCGCGCCGGACCTCCGACATCGACCGAAATCCGTCGGGCGGCCAATGCCGCGACCGACTCGCACGGCAACGTCGATCCCTTCTCGCGCGCTCTGATCGTTTCGGAGGCTCGCGATACCGAAAGATCGACGGACTCGATTTCGTCGTGGCTTGACGCGTCGCTCTGCCCCACGGATAATGCCCTCGGCTTTGAGCGTTGGGCGAGGAGGGATTCGCATGGCCGAACCAGGAAGGCTAGCCGGGAAAGTCGCGGTGATCACCGGGGGCGGGGGCGCGATGGGCGGCGCCCAGGCGCGACTCTTCGCGCGGGAGGGCGCCGCGATTTGCGTGGCCGATCTGTTCCTCGAGAAGGCTCAAACGGTTGCCGGCGAGATCGAAGCCGCGGGAGGCCGGGCCATCGCCTGCCAGTTGGACGTCCAGCAATCGGCACAGTGGGCGACGGCCGTCGCGGAGACCGAAACGCGGCTCGGGCCGGTCTCGCTCCTTTGCAACAACGCCGGCGCCAATTTTCGGGTCGGCTTCGATGAGCAGACCGAGGAGATGTGGAACACGATCGTCGGCACGATCCTGACCGGCTCGTTTCTCGGCATCAAGGCGGTGATCCCGTCGATGCGGCGCGCCGGGGGCGGGGTCATTCTCAACCTCGGCTCGCTCGCCTCGATTCGGCCGGGTGGCGGCAGCCCGGGCTACGGTGCTGGCAAGATGGGTCTGGTCGGCCTGACCCGCTCGGCCGCGTCCACCTACGCGAAAGAAAAGATTCGCTGCGTGCTGATCTCGCCGGGCCACGTCGACACGCCGTTCCTTCGCGAAAACAACCCGTATAGCCCGAACGACGCCTCGACCAGCATCGACAATCCGGAGAATTACCAGCGGCGGCTTCTCCACACTCCGCTTGGCCGCCTCCAGACGGCCGACGACATCGCCAAAGCGTTCCTCTTCGCCGCCTCGGACGATGCCTCAATGATCACCGGCTCGATGATCACGGTCGACGGTGGGTCGGCGATGTAGGGTGGCCGACCTACGCCGTTAGCGACGCGCTCGTCAGCCAGTGCGGGTTTCGGTTGGTGGCGTCGAAGCGCTCGGTCGTCTTGTAGCCTTCCAGCACGCCGTTTTGGTTTCGCTCGGCGACCCGGGCGCGCAAGGCGGCCATCTCGTCGGGCGACATCGGCGTGAAGTTTTGCCAGGCGCGAATCGCCTGCTCGACGATCGGCACGGTATCGCAGCCGGTGATCACCACCGAGGTCGGCAGGCTGAGGGCGTAGCGCAGGCATTCCTCCGCCGTCGCCACGCCCTCGCGCACCGCGGCTCCCGCCGCCAGTGGCTTCATGCCCAGCACGCCGATTCCGCGTTCGACCAGCACCGGCAGCACTCTGCCCTGAAAGCTCCGGTGCGAGGCGTCCAGACAGTTCAGCGGCATCTGGACGGTATCCCAGGGAAAATCCATCCCCAGCATCTTCAGGTGAATCTCCGGGTCTTTGTGGCCGGTGAAGCCGATGTAGCGAATCTTTCCCGCCTGACGCGCCGCGAGCAGCGCTTCGATCGTTCCGCCGGGGGCGAAGACCTGATCGGGATCGTCCCAACGAATGACCTCGTGGATCTGCAAGAGGTCGATCACGTCGGTTCGCAGACGGGTGAGACACTGTTCGATCTGCTGAGTGGCCGCCGGAGCGACGTGGGCGTCGATCTTCGTCATGAGAAAGACCCGCTGGCGGTAGCCATCGCGCAGGGCGTTGCCCATGCGGACTTCGGCCTCACCGCCGACGTAATCCCAGCAGTTGTCCATGAAGGTGATTCCGTTGTCGATGGCCGTCCGAATGATGCGCGTCGCCTCATCGGGTGTGCTGGCGCGTCCCGCGTGGGCGCCCCCGATCCCGATCGCGCTGACCCGCTCTCCGGTCTTCCCCATTGTCCGATATTCCACCCGGTCTCACTCCTTCCGCGATCGAGGCGACCGCGCCCCTGGCCTCGCGCTCGCGGTGTGCGGTATCTGGTGGGGCGATGATATCAGATCCTCCGGCCGGCTCGAAACGGCGTGAGTGAGCGTATCCTTCACGATGTCCGGCCTAACCTTTTGTCGCCTTCCCGGATAAGACGTGTAGAGACCCTGCAGGGACTCCGACAAGTGAGTGACCATGGAAGAACGTGAGGCAATCGAGCAACTGCAGCGTGGCGACGTCGGTGGACTCGAATTCCTGGTACGTCAGTATCAAGTCCGCGCGATCCGCACGGCTTATCTTGTCACGCGCGATGCATCGACCGCCGAGGACGTCGTGCAGACTGCCTTCGTGAAGGCCTACGAACGGATCAGTCAATTCGACCGCCACCGTCCTTTTGGCCCCTGGTTCTTACGAAGCGTGCTCCACGACGCGATCAAGGTGGCGGAGAAGCGCCATCGGCTGGTATCACTGGACGCCAGCAGCGGCGACGAGACAACTCACGAGACGCTCGCGCTGGCCGACGCGCGGCCCGGTCCCGCGGAGCTCTGGGAGCGGGCAGAGACCTCCGAGGAGGTTTGGGCAGCGCTGCGGCAGCTCACGCCGCGGCAGCGCGCGGCCGTCGTCGCCCGCTACTACCTCGACTGGAGTGAAGCTCGCATGGCGGACGCGTCCAACTGCGCGCCCAGTGCGATCAAATGGCGCTTGCACGCCGCGCGGGAGCGGCTCCGTCTGCTCCTGCGCCCCACGACGACCGAATAGGAGAGAGAACGTGTCAGAAGAACACCGGACGCAGATTCTCCAGGAGATCGCGAGACAAGCCGTTCCGGATCATCTCGATCTCTGGCCAGCTATTCGAGCGAGGATTGACAGGCCAGAGCCTGCCGCGAGCCTGGGCTCAGGTCCGGCCGCGAAGACGTGGCGCCGCCGGACGATCGTGGGAGGCGCGACGGCCGCGGCGCTGGCCGTGATCGTCGGCGCCACCCTCCCGCTATGGAGTCATCCCGAGGCGGTCAGCGCTCAGGTGATCCTCGATCGGGCCCAGGCGACGGCGAACAACGCGTCCCTGACGGTGACGTCCTATCACCTCGAGATGACCCGCCAGATCCCCGCGAAGGAGAACGCGACGATCACGACCGAGCTGTGGTATGGCGGGAAGGACCGCCAACGCAGCGATCAACGAACGGTCGACGCCCAGGGGAAGGTCATCTCCACCGAGGACGTGATCTCCCACGGCAATCAGACCTGGATCGCTTTGAGTCAGGATGGACAGGTCCGGGCCGTGCACACGACCGGAACGGACTTGACCGCGTCGGTCCAGTCCCCGTCCGAGCAGGCGAGCCTGGCCGACGTGCTGACGAGTTACAGCGCCGGCAAGAACTGCATGACGGCAACCCAACAGGGGGAAGCGACAGTGGCCAAGCGGCCGACGTACGTGATCGTTCTTCATCCTCGGCCGGGTGGCTGTACACCGCCAGGTGGCACCGGGGACAACGCCCGGGGCATCAAAGGCGGGTCGTCCTCCCGCGCGGGAGTGGCACCGCAAAACGACACGGCGGTAGCGGAGATAGTGGTATGGGTTGACCAACAGAGCTTCCTTCCGCTCAAAACGGAAGTGCGCAACGCCGTGGGCGTGGTGCTTGACCGCTCCGAGGTGACGAGCGTGGCATACAACGTCGCGATTCCCGATTCGGTGTTCTCGTACTCACCGCCGGCTGGAGCAACCATCTCCAACATCAACGGCGGGGATGGCGCGGATCTGAAGCGAGCCCTCGTCGGCAATCCCAGCGGCAAGAACCCACCGGAATCGAAGCCGTAGAGCGACAGCCCGATCGGCCGCGGCGGCGTTGACAAGGTCGATCTCCAGGCGGCATCCTTGCCCTGGGGGACTGGCTCCCTTGATATCACGACAAGTGCCACGGAAAGCAATGACTGTTCTGGTGTACGTCGCCGCCTACGCTGCCTGGGCGGCGACGGCGGCGCTCGGCGCCGTCGACCTCTGGGTTGGCGGTCAGCGCTTCTCGCGCTCTTCGTCCATTTCCGCCTGGACAAGTGGGCCTTTGCCGCGTACAGCGACGTCACGGTCATTCTCCTGGTCCTTGGCTGGCTGGTGTTCGTCATCGCGGCGGAGACCTGGCTCCGTCAGAGCGCCGAGCGGAAGACCCTGGCGCGCCGAATCGCGCGACTCGACGGTCCGCTGGTGGCTTGCGCGGGCCTCGGCGATCTGGCCTTACGCTTGCTGGGATGATGCCCACCGTATGGGGCGCGCCGATGGGCGGCCGCCCAGGGCGACAGGGTAGAGAATCGATGGCCTTAATTGCCCCGCACAATGAGCACCGGGACCGTCGCGGCACGGGCGATTCCCTCGGCCACACTACCGAGGACCAGGCGCTCCAGCCCGTGGCGGCCGTGTGAGCCAACCACGATCAGGTCGGCGCCCCAGTGATTCGCATCCTCGACGATCGCCTGGCTGATCCGACGCTCGTTGCCCCGAATCAATGCCGTCTCGACCGACACACCATCCCGACGCGCGATGGCGGCGGCGTTGGCGAGGTCGGTCTCGGCATCCTGGATGATCATTTGCTCGATATCCGAGATGTTGATGCCGCTGAACGCGGCGCGGTAGAGTGGCCCCAGGTCGACGACCTGGATCACCCGCACCGCCGCGTGCTGTTCCTTCGCGAGCTCCGCCGCTTTCTCGAGGGCCAGCAGCGAGGTGCTGCTGCCATCGATCGGCACTTCGATCCGCTTGAACATGTGGTGCCTCGGCACCGAATATTGGGAAGACTTCCTCGTCCTTCGGGCGAGGGCGGCCACCGGGCAAGAAGCGGGCCGGCTTATTCGCAGCCGGGCAAGAAGCGGTAAGCTTCCCGCCGCCCCTATTCAGGCCGGGTGCAATGTGTTATCTTCCCACCGGCTTCCACGGAGGAGAGCGCCATCCGCATGAAGCATCGCGAATTTGGAGCAGCCAGAGGCCGGCATCGCGAAGGCGCGAAAAGCTCGGGCGGGCGGATCTCGCCTTCCGCGCTTTTTCGTGGCCTTTCGTGCCATTCGTGGTCCAGACATCCTGCTTCGCGTCCTTCGCGCCTTCGCGGTGAACGTCGTCTTGACGCCCTCCCGGCACCGGCCCGTACATCCGGGATGCTTCCGGAGGCCATGGAAACCATTTTCGCGAAGGAGGATCCACCACCATGGCAACGGTTCGGGTTATGTTCCAGGGGCCTGGTCCCCAGGCCAATGGCCTATCGGCGACGAAGGACGGCATCTGGGTCTGCGATCAGAAGGACGACCGCATCTACCTGATTCGCTACGACGGCTCGACGGTCACCAGCTTCGCGACTCCCGCGCGCAACCTGAGCGGCGTCGGATTTGGCGCCGGAGCGGTCTGGGGCGCGTCGAATCGTCGGCCCGCTTACGCCTACAAGTTCGATCCGACGACCGGCCACTGCACCCAGGCGATCGAGCTACCGGGCGCGATGGAAGGTGGAATCCACGGGCTGGAGATCATCGACGGATCGCTCTGGGTGACCCGCCCCGGGCTGCAGGTGTTGCAAAAGCTGAACTTGGAGACCGGCGCGCTCGAGCACCAGATCCCGTTCCCGGGCCGCCGCTCCCACGGCGTCTTCGAACAGGATGGGCTGATCGTCTGCAACGACACCAACCTGTGTACGGTCTATCACCTCGACCCGAAGGACGGTCGGGTGGTCAAGGAGTGGAAGGTCGAAGGCTTCGAGCCGCACGGCCTGGCGCGCGACGCCGAGGGCCGGACCTGGATCTGCGACGCCACGACCAATCGCATCGGCATCGTCGAGGGGATTCCCTGATCGTCACTCGACGAGGGGGACGCCAACTCGCCTTGCTGCCGCGGCGAGGTCGTGATCCTGGGTTGCCGGGGGAAGAACTTCGCGCATCGCGAGCTCGAGATAGGCCGCGTCGTAGGCCGTCAGTCGGTGCGAGCGCGCGAGGCTCAACACGGGTCCGGTCGCTGCCTCCAGCCTGATCTCGGAGACGGTGATTGGCAACGACCGAAGAATCGTGACGAAGTGGGAGAGTTGCGCCTCGCTGATTCGTTGTCGGCGTTCCGCGAGCAAGAGGACGTTGGCCGCCTCGAGCGGCCAGATACTCGGGACGACTGCTTCTTCCCTCCGCAATCGATCGAGCACCGATTCGGTGTAGGCGTTGGCTTCGTCATCGAAGCACCACGCCATCGCGACCGAGTTATCCACCACGAAAGCCATCAGCGTCTGCCCTCGTCGATGAGCTCGCGGATCGTCAATCCACCGAGCGTCACCTCCTGACGGAGCTGACGGAGCGCGCGGATCGCCTCCTCCGCGCTTATTCGCCGCGTCTCAGGCGCGGGTACCAGCATGGCCACCGGCACGCCGTGCCTGGTGATCGTGATCGTTTCGCCTCGCGCGACCTCGTCGAGGAGGCTTGGCAAGCGCGTCTTGGCCTCGTAGGCGCCGACTGATTTCATAGCCTGACTTCCGACGTTTAGACTAGTCGTAGACTAGTCTAACCTCTTTCTGGC
>JBOGTX010000423.1:0-3558 GCA_050695695.1 Chloroflexota bacterium | reverse complement strand
GCCTCGTTGGGCTCGTAGCCCTTGATCTCCAAAACAATCGTCCGCCCATCGGCGAGCCGAACGAGAAAGTCCGGCTCGTATGAGTAGCTGACGCCGTTCAAATCGTAGGGAATCAGGAGGCCAAGGTGATCGTTGCGTGCGTAATGCTTGACCACGCCGGACACGCCGGCCTGATCGAGCCGAAACGCGGCAATCTGCTCCCAGGTGCCGGTATCGCCGGCCACCTGATTGAGGTGGCTGAACTGGGTGAAGACACAGGGGCGCGTCGTCTTGAAGTCCACCTCGGCGGTCGTTCCGATCGACTTATACCGATTGAGGATCGGGAGCAACGGCGCCTCGCCCTGGGTGTCGTCGGGCTCGATGGCATTGAGCAGGCGACTCACCACCTGATTCACGTACCGGTCAAGGCCAAGCTCACAGGGGTGGGCGCCGTGGAAATCCACCTTCTGAGCCACGTAGGACAGCACGTAGCGCAAGACCTGGGGAAAGAGCTGGTGGCGCGCGGCGAGTCGGCGCTTCGGGCCGCTCGATCGATCGGGCGCGGAGGAAGCGCCGCCAACCAGCGCGTCGACGACCTGGCGGGCGATCTCGAACTCGATCGCCTGGAGATGGGTGCTGTCGTAGTAGGCGCGTCGGTCTTGCTGGACGAACTGGCCCGGCCCCAGCGCCGACGGGTCGCCGACCTGATAGCCGACGGTGGGCTGAACGAAGACCGCGGTTGGCTCGTCGGACGGCTCGATCAGGAGCCGCTCCATGCGGGCGACGTCCGCCTTGATGACGTCGTGGCGCAGGGCGAAGGCGTAGCCCTCGACGACCGGGAAGCGCAGCTCGAAAGCGCGGCGCTCCGGTAGCGCGACGACGCGGTTGAACGGCTTATCCTCCGGGGCCGCGCCCTGCTTTGGGCGCCCCTTGAACGGGATCACCGAGAAGGGAACGCCGTACACGTCGGCGTATTCCTCGGCCAGCAGGCCGGTCTCCCGGTCCGGCACGTAATCCATCCGCCGCAAGCCCCGGCCGATCACCTGCTCGCAGAGCAGCTGGCTACCGAAGGCGCGGATGCCGAGAATGTGGGTCACGTTGTTCGCGTCCCAGCCCTCGGTCAGCATCGCGACCGAGACCACGCAGCGGACGTGCTCCCCCGGTTCGCCGAGCTTGCCGACCGTGGCGACGATCCGCCGCAATTCCTCCGCCGCCGCCTTCCGGCCGGTCGATGGGCTCTCGCTCTCGGCTTCCGCGAGGAGCCTGGTATCGATGCGCAGGGTAGCGCGGCGGTCGGGGGTATTCGCGAAAAACTCGGGAAAGAGCTTGCCGGCGCCGTAGGTGATTCGGGTCTTCGGCTTGCCCGGGCGCGCGGGCGCCTCGTCGTTGAGCACCAGGAGCGGAGCGCGGTCGGCGAGGTCTCCGAGGACGCGACGGGAGAAGGCGCCGGGGCTCTCCGGTCCCTTGTCGACCACCAGGTAGCTCTTGCCGCCCTCGACGTGCTCGGACTCGGGGGAAAACAAATGCCAGTTGGTGACGAGCACCTTCCCGCGCTGGAGCAGCGGGCGGAGCGCCGCCGGTACCAGATCGAACACCTCGTAGTAATTGGACGGATGATCCGGCCGGAGAACTTGCAGGCGCTCCTTGATCGTCAGGTTCGGGCAGCAGACCAGGGCGGCGTCGGGAAAGCGCTCGTCGGCGGGGTTGCGCCCACGGTTGACGAACGCCCAGGCGATCAGCATGGCCATCACCACGGTCTTGCCGCTGCCCGTCGCCATCTTACAGCCGAGTCGGGTCAGGGCCGGCGCGCCAGCGGGGCCGGGATCGTCGGCGAGTTGTTCGAGGTCGTGGTCGGTACACTCCGGGGTGAAGCGCGGGCGGCGCCCACTCAGTCGCAACTCGGCGAGGTAGATGACAGTTTCGACCGCCTCGCGCTGGCAGAAGAAGAGGCGGCGAAGACGGTCCTCGCCGGTCCAGTGCTGCAATAGCTGGCGGGTGACCGGGGTCGCTCCCTCGTACTTCAAGCTCCGCCAACGCTTCACGTCACCGCGTAGACGGTTTACCACCGGCAGTTCGTCGAACTGCTCTTCTTCGATGGTCGGCAACGCCAACTGGCTGCCGGAGACGCGACCCGACTTGAACCAGTAGCCGGCGCGGCGCCGCCCCTCCAGCTTCTTGGCCTCGCCGGTCTCTCGCTCGTAGACCCAGTGCGCGGTCGGCTCGTCGTAGGGGTTACAGAGGATCGGCTTCTCGACCGGCTGGATCGGCAGCGCCTCCTGGCCGGCCACCGGCGCTGGCTTAGGCACCGGCCTTCTCCAGCCCGATCGCGTGGATCCGCAGCACCTCGTTGCCCCGCGGATCGATCACCTTGACCGCGACCCGGTGGTGTAGCCCGGCCGGGAAGGGCAGGGAGACGGTACCGGCGAATCGCGCGAAAGCGTCGTCGTCGATGACGCTCTTGAGAGCACGCGCGAGCTTGTCCCAGGCCGAGCGATCCGGGAAGAACGCCTGGCAGATGCAGAACGTCCGACCGTCGTAGTCGGTATCCAGAAACCAGGCCGCGACCTTGCTGGCGCCGGTGCTCGCGACGGTGTTGGTCACCGGATCGTAGACGTCGACGCCTTCCATCGTCACCCGCCACTCGCCGTCCATCGTTTGATCCAGTCGGGTGCGGGGCAGGCCGAAGACGGTGAACAACTGACTGTTCGGCGTTTGCTTGAGCAGACCGTCCAGGTTCACGTCCGGGCGGATGTGCGCGAGGTGGGCGCGCACCCGCGGGTGAGGGTCATCTTGAATGACCGCCTGGGCGGCGGCGTCGAAGCTGAAGCCGGCGAAGACCAGATCGTCGTAGCCGCGGCGCGAGGCAATCGGCAGGCAATCTTCGACCAGCCGGGCAGTCAGCGGACCGTACTGAGGGCCGATGGCGACCGCGACCCGCCGACTCTGGCCATCCCCGCTCTCCCACTCCCCCTCGGCGTGGAGGATGTCGCCGCTCAGCGGATCGAGCCGGGTAAAGCGAGTGACCTTGTTGTCCGGGAAGCGCACGCCGTCGGCGCGCAGCAGCTTGAGCATCTGCTCCAGGTAGGCGGCGGCGTTGGTCGCGGCGACCGCGCCGTCGAGGTGGGGGCGGGCGTCGAAGGTCTCCAGCTTGTCGTCGGGCTCGTCGACCGGGGAGGGCTCGGCGTCCAGTCGCTCTTCCGGCGGCAGCACTGCCTCGACGGTGAATGGCCCGCTCACCCGGGTGACGCCCCGCCTGACCTCCGGCTGGTCGACCAGCTCTTCGGATTCGGCGCTCGCCGCGATGCAGGCGTTCACCTCGTCCATCTTCGCGCGCCAGGCGGCGCGGTAGGCGGCCAGGGCATCCCGCAGCGGTCGGGGCCAATCCGGATCGGCGTCGAACGGGACCTCCCACTCCTGCCAGGGCGCGCGGGGCAGGAGCCAGCGGCGACGGTCAGCATCGCTCACCGCCTTCTTGCCCTCGCTTCGCTCCTTCGCCGCCAGCTTCGCCAGCAGCGTCGTCCGAACGTCGTCGCCCACCTCGGCCAGCGCGGCGTTTAGCGTCGCGAGCTTCTCGGCCAG
>JBOGTX010000422.1:0-5495 GCA_050695695.1 Chloroflexota bacterium | reverse complement strand
TCAGGGGGTAGAGAAGAGGCCGGGAGAGAGGTCTCCGTGCCGCCCTCGGCAAAATTCACGATGCCGCGTGATCCCTTCCCCGACTGGACGTGGTAATCCCGATTTTGTACACTGATTATGTAGTCTTTTCGGGAGTGTGACACGTGGCTTACTACGTCATCCGCCATCAACACCCAGCGGACCGTTGTCCGGCGACAGATCCCCAGATGGGACAGATGCTGCTGAACCACCTCAGCCCGGCGAACGCCGCCCGGCACGGCATCACCCTGCATGGCGAGGCGGTCATCGACGGCCAGCACACCCTCTACGTGATCGCGGAGTCCGACGATCCGAGCAAGGTCGACGCGTTCATGCAGCCATTCGGCATGGCCGGCACCGTCGAGATCTGGCCGTCGTCATCGTGCTCCGCGGTCGTCGAGCGGCGCGGCTGCGCCGGCTGAGGCAAGGTCTATGATGGCCCGCAACGCGTAGAGGTAACCCCGCCAGCCAAGGCCAAGGATGGCGCCGCGCGCGGCCGGGGTGATGATCGAGTGGGCGCGCCAGGGCTCGCGCTGGTGGAGGTTCGACAGGTGGACCTCGATCACCGGGAATGGCATCGCCTTGATCGCGTCGTGGAGCGACACCCCGTGTTGGGTTAGCCCGCCCGGGTTCAAGACGCACCCCTGCACCTCGTCGATGCGCTGGTGCAGCTTGTCGACCAGCGCGCCCTCGTGGTTGGACTGAAAGATCTCGACCTCGGCCCCAAGCTCGACGGCGAGCTCTTCGATCGCCTGATTGATCTCGGCAAAGCTCGTGGTGCCGTAGATCTGCGTCTCGCGACGGCCGAAGAGGTTCAGATTCGGGCCGTGGAGCACCAGGATTTTCATCGTCCCTCCATCAGGTACGTCTTCAGTCGGTGTCTCGGTCAGGGCATCGTCGGTCGGCATTCGAGTATCGGGGCAATCGTAGCATATTGGCCGCCTGAATCGACGCTCGCGATGACTCTAACGCCGTGGGGTCGATCCCCGGACCCGCCCGGCCAGAGATAATTGACGCACCTCTTTACTTGCAATATGATGAACACGGGTGCGGAGCAATTCGTGGTAACCGGCAACTGTTACCGAAGGGGATATCTGCAATGCAACTTACCCGCCGAACGTTTCTAGGGATTTTTGCCGCCGGCGCCGGGGCGGCGCTTCTGGCCGCGTGCAGTCAGTCATCACCGGCCTCGCCCACCGCCGCGCCCGCGGCGGCGCCAACGACCGCCGCGAAGCCCACAGCCGCGCCCACCACTGCCGTGGCCAAGCCCACGAGCGCGGCCGCGCCTACTTCCGCGGCCAATCCGACAGTGGCGCCAACCGCCGCCGCGGCCGCGCCGGCCAAGGGGAGCGGGACCTTCACCTACTGGGGCGGCTTGATCTTCTCGGATGACGCCAACAATCTCGAGCAAACGACGATTCAGGACTGGGGGAAGAAAGCTGGCTACAGCACCGTCGACGCGGTGATGATCAACCAGAACGAGACGAACCAGAAGGTTGCCGCGGCGCTCCAGTCTGGCTCGATGCCGGATGCCCTGGACATGGGCACCGATTTGTTGCTGCAGCTCGCCAACGGCAACAAGCTCGTGTCGCTCGATGACCTTTACGGCACGATCGGCTCCGCCCACGGCGGCTGGGTCAAGTCGGCCGATCAGGCTACCGATCCGAAGATTTTCGGTGGCCACCGAGCCGGCATCCCCTTTGGAACCTCGGGCAACATTCTGAACATGCGCAAGGATATCCTGGAAGCTGCCGGTTTCAAAGGCGCGCCGGCGACCTGGATGGACTTGCGCGATTGGGCGCAGAAGGCACAGAAGCCGCCCAAGTACTGGGGCATCGGCTTCGCCCTCTCCAACGTGGGCGACGGAAACGAGCAGGTCGACTGGCTGCACTCGTGGGGTGGTCGGATCGCCGACGACGAAGGGGCTACCTGCACGATCAAGTCGCAGGAGACCAAAGACTATCTGCAATTCATCACCGACGCCTACGTCAAGATGAACCTCTTTCCGCCCGGCGTGACGACTTGGGATGGCGCGGGCGACAACAACGCCTATCAGTCGGGCAAGGCGATCTTCATCGGCAACCCGGGGAGCGTGTTTCTTTGGATGAAGAAGAACGATCCCGATCTGGCGTCGAAGTCCGCGTATTCCGCCTTCCCGAAGGGGCCCAAGCTGCAGGTGGATTCCCAGAGCCCGGACGTTCGCGCGATTCCGGTGGGCGGCAAGAACATCGACCAGGCGAAAGATCTGCTCACGTTCCTGGCGAACGGCGACTACAACGCCAAGTACATGATCAACGCGATCTACGGGCCGGTTCTGGTCGACCAGCAGAAGTTCGAAAACGTCTGGACGGCCGATCCGGTTCACGCCGGTTTGCTCGACCTGGCGCTGCATGGGTCCGGCCCGTCCTGGCCCGACGTGAACAACGCGGCGTACGCCGAATTCAACGACAACTTCCTCGTGCCGAAAATGATCCAGCGCGCCGTGATCAACAAATGGGATCTCGATAAGGCGATCGACGAGGCTCAGACGACCGGCGCGGCGATCTACGCCAAGCACAAGGCATAGCGCAGCGCTTTACACTACTGAGCAGCACGGCGCTGGCGTTCCGCCAGCCAGCGTCGTTCTGCTCAGTCGGCAAGCCAATCGACCGGTTTGTAACGGCCCCTAGGAGACCCAAGCCTTGGCTCGACCTTATTCTCTTCCTGCCGCGCGGCGTCGCCCCTTCTGGACGACCGCCAACAAGCGCGCCCTGATCGGCTATCTGTTCGTCCTGCCGGTTGTCCTCGTCCTGCTCCTGCTGGTGGCTTATCCGTTCTTCTACGCGATCTGGATCAGCTTCACCAACCGCACGGTTGCCCAGGTTGGGCATTTCGTCGGTTTCGCCAATTATACCTACCTGTTTCACTGGACCAGCTTCCTCGCCGCGATCCGTAACACGATCATCCTGGTTGGCGCGGCCGAGCTCACCAAGCTGGTGGTGGGCATGGCGCTCGCGCTGCTACTCAACGAGAACATCCGGGGACGCATGTTCTTTCGCGGCCTGGTTTTGTTGCCCTGGGCCATGCCCAGCTTCGTCGCCTATATCACCTGGAAGTTGCTCTATTCCCCAATCGGCGGCGGGTTCAACCTGATCCTCCAGGATCTCAACCCGGCCGCGCAGCCGGTGAACTTCCTCAGCTCGGAGCTTGCCCTGCCCAGCGTGCTGGTCGCCACGATCTGGCGCGGCTTGCCTTTCTGGGTGATCGCTTTCCTGGCGGCGCTCCAAACGGTGCCCGAGGAGTATTACGACGCCGCGAAAACCGACGGCGCGAACGCCTGGCACCGCTTCGTCAACGTGACCCTGCCGAGTATCCGTCACATCGTCTTGCTGGTGACCCTGCTGTCGACGATTTGGACCGCGAACAGCTTCGACAATGTCTGGTTGATGACGCAGGGCGGTCCGAGCGATGCGACGATGATCTTCTCGGTTCTGGCCTATTTTGGTCTCACCAGCTTCCAGCTCGGGCAGGCGGCCGCGGTGACCGTGGCCCCGCTGCCGATTTTTGCCATGCTGATCGTCATCGTGGCCGGCTTATTACAGAAGGAATAGGGGCTCAATCATGCGACGGCCGCGAACCCTCCCGATGACTGGCGCTTACGCCTGCCTGCTCGTGATGGCCATTGTCATCCTCTTTCCGGTCTACTGGATGGTGGCGATCTCTTTCAAAAACGCGGGGGCAATCTATCGAGAGCCTACCCTTCTGCCATCCAGCCTGACCTTCGCGAATTACGTGACCCTCTTCGTCGACAAGCATTTCCTGATCTACGTCGGGAATAGCCTGATCGTGGCCTGTAGCGCGACGGTGATCTCGGTGTTCATCAGCGCGCTCGCCGCCTACAGTCTGGTTCGGCTAAAGTATCGCTTTCGGGACTGGATCGGTCGCCTGATCCTGTTCTCGTATCTCACCCCATCGGCGCTGCTCTTTATTCCGCTGGCGGTCATCATGGCGCGGCTGCACCTGGGCAACACCCGCGAGGGCTTGACCCTGGTGTATCTGACCTTCGCGACGCCGCTGAGCACCTGGATGCTGATGGGCTTCTTCCGCGGAATCCCCCTCGACCTGGAGGAGCAGGCGCTGGTGGACGGCACGACCATGCTGGGAGCGCTGCTTCGGATCGTCCTGCCGCTTTCGGCGCCCGGGCTGGTCGCGGTCGCCGTCTTCACTTTTTCCGGCGCCTGGAGCGAGCTGCTCCTGGCGCTGGTCCTGATGACCTCACCGGATAAGCAGACGGTGCCGGTCGCCCTCCAGGAGTTCATCGTCGGCGACGTCTTCCTCTGGGGGCCGATCATGGCCGGCTCGGTGATCTCGGCGATTCCGGTGATGATTCTCTATTTCGCCGGCCAGCGCTTCCTGGTCCAGGGCCTGGCCGCGGGCGCCGTGAAGGGCTAAACGCCGCGATCAACTCGCGGCATCATACACGAACACCCGCTCGAGCGCGCGGAGGAGGGTCGAGCGCGTGACCGGCTTCGGCAGGAAGTCGGCGGCGCCGAGCGAGAGGGCCAGCTCGCGGTCCGGGAGCACCGAGCAGACGATCACCGGGATCTCCGCCAGCTTCGGGTCGCCCTTGAGGGTTGCCAGCAGCTCCCAGCCGTCCCGCGAGGGCATCACCACGTCGAGCAGAATCGCCTCCGGCGGGCTCTCGCGCGCGACGCTCAGCGCCCGGCCGGCGCTCCGCGCCTGGACGACGTGGTAGGCGTGCTTCGCCAGCATGCGCGCGAAGAGCTTGCCAACGTCCGGGTTGTCGTCGACGACCAGAATGGCGCGGACGTCGCTGATCGGTAGCCAGAGTGCGATCCCCAGCCCGGCCCGGCCGTCGCCCACCTCCTCGATCCGCGCTCCCTGCAGCCGCGTCAGGTAGCTCGCCGCGTCGAGTAGCGCCCGGCCGCTCGAATCGCATGGCGATCGATCGCCCACTTCCAGAACCTCGCCGTCCCACCACGCGGTGAGCGCGACCCCGCCGTTGGCCAGCTCACCTCGGATGGAGACGACGATCCGCGACCGATCCGATCGTCGGCGGACCAGGTCTACCAGGTAGATCAGCAGGTTGAGTTGAATCTGGCGTAGCGCCACGCGATTCACCCTGACCGGCGGGAGCGAGCCCGGGAGATCGAGCTCGACCGTGACCCCGTGGGCGGCGGCGAACCGGCCGAAAGTTTCGCGAACGCCGATCGTGACCTCGCCGAGGTCGACACCAATCTCGGCCGCTCCTGGCCCAACGCTCGCCAGCTCGGCCTCCAGCGACTGGTTCATCCGAGTGGCGGCGGGGTGAGGCGAGGCCGACGGCAGCGACTCCTTCGCTGCCCCGTCCGAAGGCGCCGGTCGAAAACGATCGGGGAAGAGGACCCGCGCCAGCGCGCCAAGCGCGTCGAGGTGGACGCGGGACGCCTGGCGGATGCTGATTCCGAGCTCCTGGGCGATCGCGGTGTGTGCCTGGC
>JBOGTX010000421.1:0-1619 GCA_050695695.1 Chloroflexota bacterium | reverse complement strand
GCGTCGGGGTTAGCGGCGTACTTCGGGGCGGTGGACGCGGCGGGGAACCCGACCCAGGGTTCGGACTTGACTGGGACGACGGGGGTGGCGTACGTCGCCGACGTGCTCGGAGCGGCGAAGCAGTTCGAGGATTTGGATGGGCTGGTGGTCGCGGGAGGGGGGCCGGCGGATCCGGACTTTGCGCAGTACGCGCCGGGGACCGGGACGTGGCGGGAGGCGTGTGTGAACCTGAAGGGAGTGGCGGACGACGCGTTAGAAGCGGGGCGGCGGGTGGTGTCGGGGGCGATGGCGACCTGGCACGGGCGCTGAGGAGAACGTTTGGACCACGAACGGCACGAAAGGCCACGAAAAGCGCGAATCGCCGGTGAAAGCTGCCCTCTCGCCTTTTCGCGGTTTTTCGCGTCGTTTCGCGCTCTTCGTGGTCCAAACGTTCTTCGCGCCTTCGCGGTGAGCGTTTCTCGTCTTTACTCGATCGTCACCCCCAGGCTTTTGCCGGTCTCGACGATCGCGTTCCAGGTCGCCTCGGCGACCGGAATTCCGTCGCGGGAGCGCTCTTCCTTGCTGCGGCGCTCCGGCTCGCCGGGTAGCAGAACTTCCGAGAAGCCGCGGGCCGGGGGAATCTGCTTGATTCGCCCCAGGTGGTAATCGGCGGACCGATCGTAGTCGGCGAGCGGATGGAAGGTAGAGGCGTCGACCGCGATGATCACCGCGCCGCCGCGCCGTCCCTGGCCGTTGTACTTGTCCCCGGGCGCCAGCGCGCCGCCGAGCAGCTCGACGACCATCGCCAGACCGTAGCCCTTGTGACCGCCGAAGGGCAGCAGCATGCCGCCGGCGTAGAGATCCTCGGGATTCGTGCTGGGGTTGCCGTCCTTGTCGAGGATGCAGCCCGGAGGTAACGCCGCCCCTTTTGCCCGCGCGGCCTGGACCTTTCCCTCGGCGATCATCGTCGTCGCGAAGTCGACGAGCATGTCGGGTTGCTCGCCCCCGGGGATGCCGACGCTGATCGGATTGGTGCTCAGGGCCCGGGCGCCGCCGCCGAACGGCGCGGCGATGCCCGGGCCGCCGCTGCCGCCGACGCAGACGAACGCGACGACGTCCTTCGCCGCCGCGCGACCCGCCCATTCGCCCAGTCGGCCGATGTGGTTGCAGCGAACGATCGAGACGACCGCCGCCTTGGACTCTTTCGCCTTGCGCACCGCGACGTCGGTGGCGAAGCCGGCGGCGACGTGGCCGAAGGCGTACTTGCCGTCGACCAGGGCGCTACCGGCCGTCTCCTCGACGACCGCCGGGCGGGCATCCGGCACGATACCGCCCTTGCGAATCGATTCGACGTAGGCGGGAATGCGGAGCACCCCGTGGGAGTCGTGGCCGACCAGGTTGCTCTCGACCAGGACGTTGGCCATCTGTTCCGCCAGGTCGGCGGGAGTACCAGCCGCGACGAAAATGCGGCTGGTCGCGTCGTGGAGGCGTTTCGCGGTGAGGGTTAACATCAGCTTGTCCTCCGGTCCATCGTTACAGCGGATTCTGCTCGCGGTAGGCTTCGTATTCGCGCAGGACTTCCTCGCTGGGCGGGTAGCACTCGTCGATCGTGCGAACGCCTTGCTGGAGGGTCGCCCGCA
>JBOGTX010000420.1:0-3034 GCA_050695695.1 Chloroflexota bacterium | reverse complement strand
CTGCAGGACCCGCGGCTGCGCGTCGATCAGCGCGAAGACCCGCTCGGCCGCGGCCAACCCTTGCTGGAACTGGCTCCAGAACGAGGCGACGCTGGTGAGCGGGAACCAGAGGATATTGATGCTCTGGACGAAGAGAAACCAGTTGCCGGCGGATACCGCCCCGCCAAGGACGCTGAATCCGCCAAAGTACACGACCAGGGTCGTGCCCAGTCCGGCGACCGTGGCAAGGACCGGGAAGATTCCATTGAAAATGAATCCGGTGCGGATGTCCACCTGATACGATTGGGTGTTGACCATCATAAAATCGCGGTAGATCGTCGCCTCCTGATGGAAGGCCTTGGCAACGCCGATTCCACTCATCGTCTCCTGCACCTTGGCCGAAACGTTGGCCAGGGCGCGCTGCGACCGCTGGACCGAGCCGCGGGCGATCCGACGGAAGGCCAGAGCGATCAGCACGACGACCGGGATGATCGTGAAGGTGATCAGCGCCAGCCCCGGGTCGATCGCGAAGAGCACGGCGACGATCATCACCACGAGTAATCCCTGGCTGAGCAGGTTCAAGGTCAGCGTCACGACGGTGGAGAAATCCTCGGTGTCCGCTGTCACCCGGCTGACGATACGCCCGGTCGTGTATTCGTCGAAGAACGCCATGTCGCGGCTGAGGACGGCGCCGAAGGCGTCTTCGCGCAGCTTCACGACGACGTCGCCAACCAGCCGGGCGGTGAGCCACTGGCGCAGGTAGTTCGACGTCCAGCCCAGCCCTCCCGCCGCGAGAATCGCGCCGATGAGCGTGGCGATCGCCGCGATGGTGACCGCGCCACCAAGTCGGTCGATCCCCCGAGCGATGAGCACCGGGAGGACGATACTGGTCAGCGAATTGAAGACGATCAGCCCGGCGACGAACAGCAACCGAGTCGTTCGGGATCGAAAGTAGCCAATGATCCGTCCGAGCAGTTGCCGATCGGAGTAGGTTCGGTCGTAGGCCTCCGGATCGAGGCCATCCATGAAGAAACCCATTGATGCTCCTATCGTCCTCCGCTGGTCGTCGGCTCGGCGGCGTCATAATGGGAGAAAATCCGCCGATACGCTTCACAGCGCCGATAGAGCTCGTCGTGGGTGCCCTGATCGAGGATCTCCCCCTCCTCCAGATACAGGATCTGATCGGCCCAGCGAATCTGGGAGAGGCGGTGGGTGATCAAGAAGGTCGTTCGGCCCTCCTGGATGCGCCGAAGCGCCCGCTGGATCTCATCCTCAGTCGCGCTATCGATCGCACTCGTCGAGTCGTCGAGGATGAGAACGCGGGGGTTGGTCAGCAAGGCGCGGGCGATCGCCAGTCGCTGGCGCTGCCCCCCAGACAAGGTGACACCACGCTCGCCGATCACCGTCTCGTAACCGTCCTTGAAGGCCATGACGAAGTCGTGAGCCTGGGCGTCTTTCGCTGCCCGCTCGATCGTCTCCTGATCAGCTTGCTGGCCAACACCAAAGGCAATATTCTCCGCGACCGAGCGAGAGAAGAGAAAGACATCCTGCTCGATGGTCGAAATCTGCGGCCGCAAAGACGCGAGATCCCACTCGCGAACGTCGACTCCGTCGATCAGAATGCAGCCGGCCGAGGCATCGTAGATCCGGTTGATCAACCTCGTCAGTGTGCTCTTCCCCGCGCCGGTCCTGCCGACGATCGCGACGGTCTGACCGGGGCGCGCCCGAAACGACACGTCGGTCAAGACCGGCTTATCGCCGTAGCGAAAGCTGACGTGCTCGAAGATTACCTCGCCGCGAATCTCGCCCGCGTGGCCGCCGGGATTCTCCTCGAATTCGACGTCTTCGGCCATCAGAGACAGGATTCGGCGCGCGCTGGCCAACCCTAGCTGAACCAGCGAGAAGCTGAAGATCGAGATGAAGGCAGGAAAGCCGAGCGCCCCCATGAGCCCCATGTAGGCAACCAGATCGCCGATCGACAGCCGTCCCTGAGACACGAGAAGCACTCCCTGGAGGAACGCTCCGACCGTTGCGAGCGTCAGGAGGAGTGGCGGGATGTAGCGCGCCTGAATCTCGCCGTTGCGCACGAAAAGATCCCGATAGCGGCGGACGCGGGCGTTGAACTTACCCTCCTCGGCCACCTCCTGGGCGGTGGCCTTCACGACCTCGACGCCGGCGATCGCCTCGTTCAGCCCGGCATTCACCCGGCCAAACTGGTCGCGCATCTCGGCAGTCACCGGGCCGAGCTTGCGTGAGTAGTCACGGAGCGCGAACAAGAAAGCGACGGTGAAGAGGAGCGGCGCGATCAGCAGCTCCGGCCGGAGCAGACCGATGTAAACCACCGCGGTGATCAGCGTGAGAAACGAGTCGACGATGACGTCCACGCCCGGCACGATCATATTGTTGAGCTGGCCGACGTCGTTCGCCGCGCGCGCCATCAAGTCGCCAACCCGCTGGCGGTTGTGGAAGGTCTGGCTCTTACCAAGCAGACAGGAGAATAGCTCGTCGCGCGCGTCGCGCTTGAACCGCTTGGCGAGAATCTCCGCGGAGAACCGCCCGGTCAGGTCGAAGACGACCCGGGCCAGGACGATCGCCAGAATTTCGAAGGCGACCGCCCGTAAGGCAGCGCGACTTGGCGTCGGGCGCAGGATCTCGTTGAAGGCGGTCCCGACGAGGAGCGGAACTGCGTTTCCCAGGGCGTTGGCGGCGATCGTGCCCAGGAGAAAACTCGCGAGCCAGCGTTTGTTCCGGAGCAGGTGCGATGCGGTCCAGCGGACCGGGCTGGCTTGATCATACCGATCGGCGCTAGCAAACTCGCTCGCAGACAACAGTCTTCCTCCGAAAAAGCAGCTCCGGGATAGATGAAGCAGGCGATCCAGGGTTCCCTCACCCCCTACCCCCTCTCCCAGTGCGCGGGAGAGGGGTCTTGAGGATAACATCTCCCTTGAGACCCTTCCCCCTCGTATGAGGGAAGGGGTAGGGGATGAGGGAATTCCGGTCGCCCTCCGAAAGGGGGACGGTTCATCGCGCATACTAGACTGGAGCGTAACTGATC
>JBOGTX010000419.1:0-2873 GCA_050695695.1 Chloroflexota bacterium | reverse complement strand
GCCTGGGCGGGCTCGACCGAAGCCCCCTCCAGGCGATCGCTCAATCGCGAACAGATTTCCCGCAGACGCGATCCGTCGTCGTATTGGGCGCGCGAGCCACGGTTGACCACGACCACGCCAATTCCTCCCTGCTCGCCCCGGACCGGCAGCCGCCCGCCGATTGGCAGAAGCTGGCCGAGGCCGCGGAGGGCTTCCCGGACCCGCTGGGCCAGCAGATCGATCAGCCGGGGATCGACGCCGAGATTAGCCGCCTGAACGATCCGAAGCGACGGAAAGCGCGGCCGAAGCCGCTCGAGCCGCACGGGGATCTCGACCGTCGTCTCTTTGCCGTCGAAAAGGAAGTACGGCATCACGACGACGTCGGACAGCCCGGCCGCCTGGAGCTCGACGAGGGTATCCTCCAGGGTTGGCTGGAGAAACTCGAAAAACGCGACCCGCACGACGGCGGATTCTCGCAGGCGGCCGGCCAGGCGCGCGGTGATCTCGCGCAGCCCCTCGGCGGTGCAGCGTCCGCGTCCGCTGCCGTGGGCGAGCAGGGCGACCCCGATCCGGCGCGCGGTCACGGCAAGAGGCGGACGTCGATCTCGAACAGCTTGCGGTGCTCGTCGACGGCGTAGCGGTCGGTCATGCCGGAGATGTAGTCGCAGATCGCCCGCGGCCGGGGCACCCGATCGAGGCGCCGCTGGACATGGGTCGGCAACTGGTCGGGCTGGTCGAGGTAAGCGGCGAACAGATCGGAGATCAGGCGGCGCGCCTTCTCCTTCATCCGCACCACCTGATAGTGGAAATAGACCCGTCGATACAGAAACGCTTTGAGCGAGGCGGCGTGGGGCGCGATCTCCGATGAGAAGCCGACGAGCGGCCGCGCGCAGTGGCGCACGTCGGCGGCGGACTGAACGCCCGCCTCCCGGATGTTCTGGATCGTCATCGTGACGACGTCGGTGACCAGGCGGTCGATCAGCGTCTTCACCGCGCGGTAGCGCTGCTCGTGAGAATCGGCGGGCTCGGGGTCGAGCATGACTTCCGCCAGTGCCTCACGCCAGAGCTGGTTCTCTTCGAGCTCCTCGATCGTCACCAGGCCGGCCCGCAAGCCATCGTCGACGTCGTGGCAATCGTAAGCGATCTCGTCGGAAAGGTTGGCGATCTGTGCCTCCAGGCTGGTCTGGGGGGTCGTTCGGAACTCGTCGAGCTCCGGGTAGCCCGGAAGGTCGCGATGCTTGCACATTCCTTCGCGGACGTCCCAGGTCAGGTTCAATCCCGGGTGACCCGGATTGTGGCCCTCCAGCAAATCGACGACCCGCAGACTCTGGAGATTGTGCTCGAAGCCGCCCGGGTCGCCGGTGCCGGCGAGCTGTTCGAGGGCAACCGGCTCCTTCATCAAGCCATCGAGGGCGTCTTCGCTGGCGTGACCGTACGGCGGGTGGCCGAGGTCGTGGGCGAGTGAAATGGCCTCGACCAGGTCCTCGTTCGCCGCGAGCGCCCGAGCGATCGTCCGCGCGATCTGGCTTCCCTCGATCGTGTGGGTCAGCCGGGTCCGGTAATGATCGCCCTCGAAGTTCACGAAAACCTGGGTCTTGTACTGGAGGCGACGGAACGACGGCGTGTAAATGATCTTGTCGCGATCGCGCTGGTAGGCGGTCCGGTAGGCGTGCTCGGGCGACGGGTAGCGCCGTCCGGGGGCTTCGCCACTGAGGCTCGCGTAGGGAGCGAGGCGCGCGCGCTCGTCGGCTTCGAGGCGCTGGCGAATCAGATCGCGGCTCACGGCGGATTGGTCACCTTCGACTGTATCTCGACCGGAGTGTAGCACAGTCGATCCTCGCGTGTCTGCAACCTTCAGTTGCGCAATCCGAGAACGCGTCGGCACGTCTGGCTTGACGTGGGCGCCGCGCGGGCCAATAATTGGCGCCGATTCGTTCTACGGAGGATCGACTTATGCCTTCAGACTTGAACGCGGTTATCATCGGTGCTGGGCGGGTCGCCCCCGGTTTGGCTCGGGCGATCGAAAACTCACCCGGCGTCAGCCTGTTCGGGGTCGCCGATACCGATGTGCCGCGCGCCGAGGCGCTGGGCGCGAAGCTCGGCGTTCGGGCGATCGCCGATTACCACGAGTTCCTGGCCGATCCCAACGTCCAGCTCGCGGTGATCGCGCTGCCGCACTTTCTCCACTGCCCGATTGGCGTCGAATGCTGCAAGGCGGGCAAGCACGTCTACGTCGAGAAGCCGCTGGCCGACTCGCTGGAGGAAGCCGACGAGATGATCGCGGCGGCGGAGGCCAGCCACGTCCGCCTGTTCGCGGCCCACACCCAGCGCTTCTTCGCGTCGACGATCCTGGCGCGCCAGTTGATCCAGCAGGGCAAGATCGGCTCGCTGATTTACGCCACCGACACCTGGTACAAGAACTTCGGGGTGGAAGGACGTCCGGCCTGGTTCCTGGACCGCGAAAAAGGCGGCGGGATGTGGCTGATGAACGGCGCCCACATGATCGATCGCACCTGCTGGCTGCTGGGGAGCGAGGTCGCGGCGGTCAAGGCCTGGGTTGGAAACCCGATCTATCACCTCAAGACCGACGACTCCTCGATGGCGCTCCTCCAGTTGAAGAATGGGACGCACTGCACGATCGTCCATTCGGGGTACAAGCAGGGCGTCCAGAAGTGCGAGGTCGACATCCTGGGCACCGCCGGCATGTTGAAGGTCGACACCTACGGCAGTCGCCTCTGGGCCGAACAGGACGGAAAGTTCGAGCCGGTCGAGGTCCAGAAGCACGACGCCTTCACCTACGAGATGACGAAGCTCGTCGAGGCGCTGCGCACCGGCGCCGAGCTACCGGTCCCAATCTCCTGGGGCCGCCACATGGTCGAAGTGCTCTGCGCCTG
>JBOGTX010000418.1:0-1938 GCA_050695695.1 Chloroflexota bacterium | reverse complement strand
GCGCGGATCAGCGCGCGGCTCCCCCCCTTCGCGTGACGCGGCCTCCCCTTGACCAGGGGCGATCGAAAACGGAAAGCATGCCGTTGGCAACCCCGTACATTCCCAGCCAGCCGGCGACTTTCTCCATGGGAAGGCTGATCGGGCTCGTCGCGGGAGGGAAAGGGCGCCCACCTCGGACACCGGCGACGCGCGATCGTGCCGACTGATCTCAGATCGTCGAGAAGACTGAAACGTACGGGAGGTCCTTTCCGATGTTCGGCATTTCGTTGCACCGCTTGACCGTCGCGGCGGTCGGCGCGCTGGCCGGGGTCGCGCTGCTTGGCGGCGCGGCCCTGGCCTGGTCCGGTCAGGTCGAGGGTAGGCCGGCCAGCTTCGAAGCTGGTGGCACCGACGGCTACTACGTCTGGCACGGCCCCGACGGGTTCCACCTGCGCACGACCGATTCGTCCGGGGTGTACAAATACACTGGCGAGCTCCACACGAATGGCGTCTTTACCAGCGTGGATCCAGTCCGTCTGGAGAAGGACGATCAAATCGCGGTCGTCGACGGCGGCCATACTATCAAATACTCGTTCGTCACCGCCGAGGGGATCGACGGAGTCGACTTCCGAATCGATGGCGGCACCCACCTCGGGCTCTGGCTCGACCGCGATGGCCGAAGGATCGATTCGTCCAACGTCTTCCTCGGCGAAGACGTTGTGCATCCGCCGAGCAACCCATTCCGGATCCACCGAACGCCTGATCACGCTCATCCCTGGGTGAGCAGCCCGGGCAGTATTCCGCCGACGGCGACGCCGGTCGGAAGCTAGTCTCCATCCCGGGGCGCCAGGACGGACCTCACCCCCTCGCTACCTGGCCCGGACGACCACCGGCACTCCATAATCCGCCCAGTCCCAGAACCACTTCGCGTCGGCCAGGCGCAGGCCGACGCAGCCGTGGCTGTGGGGGACGCCGAACTCGTGATCGGGAAGCCAGTAGTTGTCGTGCAGGGCATCGCCGCTACCGTCGAAATATTGAGTATACAGCACATTCTGGAGGTCGTAGTGGGTGCGCGCGAGCTGCAGCGCGTCGAGTCCCAGACTGGTCAGGGTGCTGCCCTTCATCGTCTCGTTCGCGACCCGTCGGCTGATCAGGTGAGTGCCGGGTGGCGTTTCCCAACCGGGCGAGCCGGTCGAGGCGATCGCCAGGTAGACCGGCGTATTATCCTGATAGGCGACGACGGTCTGGCGGAGCAGGGACACGTCGATCCACTTTCCCGACGGGTGCGCGTCCGGCGGAAGCGGCGCGGCCGTGGGCGGAAAGATCTGCATGCCCTCGGTATAGCAGTAGTTGCCGTCGCTCAGTTGCGCCCAGGTCCAATCGCCCGGGACGACCTCGTCGCCGTTCACCCAGGCCACGACGCTCACCGGGGAGCCGGTGGGCAGGGTTTTGACGACCGCCGCCGAGGTCGACGGCGCCGCGCGCTCGATCAGCGAATCCGCGATCACCGTGCCGGTCCAGCTCGACAAAAACGACGTGACCCAATCCGGGGGGGGCGGACCGCTTGGCCCGACGCCCGTGGCGTCGACGTAGGCGTAGTTCTTCGTCCAGGGCACGTAGACGTAGAGACGAGGGCCAGCTTGCGGAGTAACGACCTGAAGGAAGCTCCACTGGGGCACCGCGCCGTAGTCCGCGGCGGGATCGGCCGGGCCCGACCAGAGGTGGACCGGCTGAAAACTCTGGACCCACCAGGGAGCAAACGTGGAGGTTGGCGCCGCCGGGCCGAGGGCGGGTGGCGCCGGCGGCGCTTGGGGGGCCGGCGGGTTCGTCACCGAGGTGGGCGTCGTCGCGTTCTGGGCCACCGTTCCCAGGGGAAGCGGCGACGGCTTGAGCACGGCCGCGTCGACGTAGGCGTAGTTTTTCGTCCCGGGGACGTAGACCAGGAGTCGATTCCCAAGC
>JBOGTX010000417.1:0-2231 GCA_050695695.1 Chloroflexota bacterium | reverse complement strand
TCGGTCCGGCTCACCCGCACGGCGATGGCGATCTCGCGCTAGGCTAACCGGTGCTCGTTGATGTAATCCCAGTTCAGATCGAGGCCGAGCCCGGGCGCCTGGGAGACGATCACGTTGCCATCGTCGTCGAGCGGGTCGGGAATCGAGCTCAGGTAGGGCGCGGCCAGGGCGTCGTCGAGGCCCGGTCGGAGCAGACCGCGCTCGTAGTACAGACAGGTCGCTTCCGGCGCGGCGCCCAGCAACTGGAGGTGGGCGGCGCCAGGGCCGTGCAGCTCGCATTTGAGCCCGTAGGCCTGGCAAACATTGATCAGCTTCCAGCAGCCGGTGATCCCACCGTAGTTCACGTCGATCCGCAGCATGTCGGAGGCGCCCTGGAGCACCCACTCGGCGCGCGCGAACGGCCCGCCCGGCACGTGCTCCGGCGAGAGGATCGCGATCTCGAGCTCGCGGGTCAATCGGCGGTACGCCTCCACCCGGGTCTCGATCATCGGGTGCTCGAGCCAGTAGTAGCCGAGCTTCTCGAGCTCGCGCCCCACCCACAGCGACTCCTCGAGGGTATAGACGCCGAACGGGTCGTGGGTCAGCACCATGTCCGGCCCGGCCGCCTCGCGCACCGCACGGCAGATCTCGACGTCCTCGCGCGGGAAACCGGGAAGCTGGGGCGCCGGTTCCCAGGTGTGGGGATCCCAGCAAATGTAGGCGTGGACTTTGTATGCCTTATACCCCTGCCGCTTGCAGGTCCGGACGTGATCGGCGTAGACCTCCGGGCCGCCCAGGTTCGGCGCGGTGCTCGCGTACGCCTTGACGCGCTCGCGCGCGCCACCCAGCAGCTTGTTGACCGGTAAGCCGGTCATTCGCCCAAAGAGGTCCCAGAGTGCGCAGTCGACGATGCCGGCCTGCTGCTCGCTGAGGCGGTGGCCGAACGTGGTCATCTGGTCCAGCCAGTGCCAGATCTTCTCGCGGTCGAGCGGATTCTCGCCCAGCAGCAGGGGCTTCACGACGTTCTCGGTCGTTGCCTTGTCGCCGCCCAGCATGTAGCCCGCGACGCCGTCGTCGGTCGAAATCTTCGTCAGCGTGGATACCGAATCGCGCGACGCGGTCTCGCCCAGATAGATCCCGTAGCCCCAGCGGCTGGTCTCCTGATGCGTGGTCGTCCGAAACTCGATGACTTCGACGTTGGAGATCTTCACGATGCACCCTCCGATCGATTGCTCGGTTAGCCATGGACGCGCGATGGCCAACCGTCTATCGGTCGGCCAGGGTCGCCGTGTATTGTCGCCGCCAGTACACCTCGTCGGTGAAGCCGAGGCGACGGTAGAGCTGGATGGGACGGTCCTCCGGATCCGCGTTGATGATGACCGACCGGCCGCCGCGCGCCCGGGCGCCGGACAGCGCCCGACCGATCAGGTGGCTGGCGATGCCGCGGCGGCGGAACGCGAGGCGCGTCGCGACGTTGAAAATCAACTGGTCCGGCCCGTCGTAAAGACCCAGGATCGCGGCCGGCTCCTGGCGGATCCGCGCGAGGAGGAAGCGACCCACGCCGGCCAGCTCGGCGCGACGCAATTCCATCCCCACCCGTACCTCCACGGCGTCCGGCGGATCGTCGCGGCTGGCGAACGCCTTGAGCTTGGTGATGACGAAGGCCTCGAGGTTCGGTTCGCCGACCGTCTCGACCGATAGGTCCGGCACCGGCGCGGTTGGAGGCACCGGCCCCAGGTGGGCCAGGAAGATCTGGAGGTGGCCGGGCCGGCAGCCGGTGGCGGTGAGGATAGGCCCGACCTCCCGATCTCGCGCCGGGTCATCGACCTCGATCCGGACCGTGCCCGGTCCGTGCCGGGCGCGCAGCTCGGCCAGGAGCGCCGTCGCGTCGAGCGGCCCGACCCGGTCGAGCAGCGCCCAGGGAGTGATTCCGGGGGCGCGCCGTTGGTGCCCGTACCATCCGAATGGTCCGGGCACAACCTCGTACCCCATCTCCTCGGCCGAGGTAGTGTACCAGGACCGCACCGTGGCGACGAGGCGATCGTGATCCGGGTGTCTCATCACCAGGCTCCCTGGTCGGATTACGCGTACGCCGCTTGCCGCAGCCCCTTGAGGTAGCCGATGGCGAAGAGCCGCCCGATGCTCGAATAGGACGGGTGATCGTTGTTGTCGCCCTCCATCGTCGGAACGTGGTCGGGACGACAGACGCCGTCGAAGCCAATCTCGCGGTAGGCCCGCATGCACGCCAGCAT
>JBOGTX010000416.1:0-2352 GCA_050695695.1 Chloroflexota bacterium | reverse complement strand
GTCCCGCCCGGGCCGATCCCAGAGGATTCCCCAACCGAAGACGCTTCCCCACGAGCCCGCGATGCGTACCAGAACGCATCGACCGGGCGGGGGGAAACTGGAGGACAAGCGACTGAGCGTGCGCTCGGTGGGAGCTGCAATACCCGAGCCGTCCTGGCCCCAGGCCCTCCGGCGCGTCCGCAGCTGGCTCCAGCCGTGGAGCATGCTGCGGCGTTGTTGGCAGGCGTGGTCCGCTCTGCCCCCGCCGCCGGAGGTCCAGGCGCTTCTGGACTGGACCGCTGATGGTCGCCCCATTAACCTATATCTCCGAGAATAACAAAGTACCGATAGGGACCGAGTACGCCATGCCGAATTACGAGGTGTACGACAAGCCATGGGTCGAGCACATCGTGTCCAGTCTGGCGGGAAGCCCGGCCATTCTTGGCTGGCAGCTCGGGAACGAGCTGAAGGCGCGCAACAGCCCCCGAAACGGCATCAGCCCAACCGAATCGTACGACTGGTACCTCGCCTTCACTCGCGACGTGGTCGACACGATTCGCGCGGCGGATCACGGTCACCTGATTTTCCTGGGCGCTCAAGACATCGCCGAATTGACCGACTGGGAATATCGACCCCACGATCACCTGGACCCCCAACGCGTTCCCAGGTATCACCAGCTCGTCCAAAAGATGCTCGACGACTGTGGCCGCTCTTGCTGGAACGTCTGGAGCGTCACCGACTACGACTTCAATCCGTATCCGGTGGACGATGTGGTGACCTTCGAGCGGGCCGGGGTACCGGTCGTCGCCACCGAATACGGCTTCACCCGCGGATCGCCGGGTGACGCGCAAAAGCGCTTCGGCGGCGACCGCGTCGCGGCCACGCGCGACGGCCTCGATCGCCCCTGGGAAAACCTGGCGGGCGACACCGAGCCGGCCTTCTGGAGCGTCCCCCAGTTATTCTCGATCGGCGGCCTGGCGGGCATCGCGCCCTGGGGATCGCCGGCGCCCGGTCCGGCCGCTGCCTTCGACACCGATGCGGACCGTGGCGTGACCGGCGCGCCCGACGGGCCGGCCCTCTGGACTACCTGGGCAAACGTCGGCCAGGCGCTTGAAACAGAAAACAAGCAGGCGGGGCCATCGGCAGCATGCTTGAATACTCGGTCGTGATCGTACGTGGCACCGGGACGCGGGTTGAGGCCGCGTCCCCTTTCAGTGCGTCACTCCGGAGATCTTCATCAGGTCCCGGAGCCGCGCGTCGAGCTCCGTCGTCGTCTGGGGTTGCTCGTTGGCAAGATTGGTTTGCTCCGCCTCGTCGACGTTCAAGTTGTAGAGCTGCAGCTCGCCATTGGCGTTGTTGTGAATCAGCTTCCACTCCCCGAAGTTCAGGACCGACACGAAGGAATCGTCGGCGAGCTCGGTGAACGCCGCGCGATCGGAGCCTTTCGTCGCCCCCTGAACGATCGAAAAGAGCGACTGACCTTGAACCGGCCGCTGTGCCGCGACCCCCGCGAGCTCGAGAACGGTCGGCATAATGTCGATCAACTGGGCCGGCGCCGGAACGACGAGCCCGGCCGGCAGCCGTCGCGGGTAGCGCATCAGGAGGGGTACGCGAATCTCGGTCTCGTAGACCTTGAGCCCGTGCGTCCAATCGCCGTGCTCGCCAAAGCTCTCGCCGTGGTCTCCGGTGACGACGACGATCGTGTCGTCGGCGATGCCGAGCTTCGTCAGGTAGTCGAAGAGCTTGCCGAGCTGATTGTCGGTAAAGGCGATCTCTCCCTGGTACAGCTCGCCGAGGCGCGCCAGATCCGCCGCGTTTGGCGTGAGCTCGTGGTTTTCGATCTTGTGGATCGTATCGACCGACCCGTCGATCGTCCCCTGATAGTTGAGGCCGAGGATGTGATCCCAGCCGGCCGGTGGCGCGTACGGATAGTGCGGATCGAAGTAGTGGACCCAGAGGAAGAATGGGTCGGTACCGGCATGTCCGTCGAGCCAGTTGAAGACCGCCTGATTCGTCACGTCGGCGCGGCCATCCAGGGTCTCTTCCATGTCCTGACTTTCCCCGATGACGGCATCCGCGGCGCTAATCACCGGAACCGCCGACTTGATCTGACGGTAGGTGTGCGCCAACTGTTCGAGCTGCGGATTCGAAAAGACCGTGCCTCGATTGAGAACGTACCCCTGATAGGTCTGGAACCCCTGGTTGAGGCCACAGAACTGCGGGTCCAGGCTGACCCAACTGTACAGGCCGGCGGTCTGGTAGCCGGCTCCCTCGAAGACGGTCGCCAACGTTTGGGAGCCCGGCTTCAGCTTGTCCACCATGTGGACCTTGACGCCGTTGGTGCTCGCGTACTCGCCGGTCATGATCGTGGCG
>JBOGTX010000415.1:0-3026 GCA_050695695.1 Chloroflexota bacterium | reverse complement strand
GCATCAGGAGATCCAACAGGACGACGTCGGGCCGCTGATCGCGAAGGATCTCGATCGCCCGCTGGCCGTCCTCGGCCGACCACACGTCACAACCCGGGTAGAGAGATCGGACCATCCGCACCAGGAGCCGATTCATCTCGGGATTGTCGTCGACGATGAGCGCGGTCCTCGGCGAGAGCACGAGCCTTTGCAGAGCCGTCTGGAGCTGCTCGCGGGAGACTGGCTTCACCAGGTAATCCCCGACGCCCAGGTCCTCGGCAACGCGCCGTGGAGTGTACAGAGGACACGACACCAGCAGAACGTCCTGGAGATCGGGAAGATCACCCTGAAGCGCCCGCCAGCGCCCCAGGGCCTCCTCCGAGCCAAGCACGACCGCGTGCACGGGCACGTCCTGCTGCGCCTCATGGCTCTTCAGCACGTCGTCGACCGTCACGATCTGATAATCGTCGAGATACCGTTCGAAGACCTTTCGCACCTGGCCGGCGTCGTCGACGACGAGAACGTGCGGCTGGACTCGTCCTCGGACCCGGGTCGCGACGCGCTCGTTCCAGTCGATTCCCCGGTGCTCATTGACGGACATGTCGTCGTCGGTGACCAGAGGTAGCTTCAGGAAAAAGGTACTTCCCTGCCCGAGGGTGCTCTCGACCCAGGTCGCTCCGCCGTGCAATTCGGCAAAGCGCTTGCTGACCGCCAGCCCCAAACCGCTCCCTCCCTGCTGCCACCGCTTCTGGCCGACCTGATGAAACTCTTCGAACAGGAGGGCCTGTTCGCTTGGTGGAATGCCCGGGCCAGTGTCGCGGACCGTGACGACGACGGAGTCGGTATCCGTCGTGGCCTGAATTGTCACGCCTCCCTGTTCGGTGAAGCGCACCGCGTTCGCGAGCCAGTTGATCAGGATCTGTCGGATCCGGGTCCGGTCGACGAAGAGCGATGGCAGGTCGCGTGGCAGCATCACCTGGAGAATCAGCTCGCGATCCCGAAACAACGTCTCCACGGTCGCCACCGCTTCGTCGACGATCTGATGGAGCGTCGTCCACTCGCGATGAAGGGCCATGCGGCCAGCGTCGATCTGGCTGAGGTCGAGAATGTCGTCGATCAAGTTCGAGATGTGGCAGGAGTTGCGGTAGATCGCTTCGAGGTCGCTCCGGTAGCTGGAAGGCAGCCGTTGGCCGTAGGCGGACTCTGGCGAAAGGACCATCATCTCGCAGAAGCCGATGATCAGGTTGAGGGGCGTGCGAAGCTCGTGACTGACCGCCGCGGCGAACTGCTCTTTGAGGCGCTGAGCAATCTGCGCGGTCCGCCGGGCCCGCTCGAGCTCGAGGTTGAGCTGCTCCAGACGATAGTACGACTCGCCGAGACTCTTGGAGAGGCGTGCCAACTCGGCCTGCCGCTCGCGCGCCTCGTGAGTTCGCTCCAGCGACTCGAGATAGCTGCTCCAGGTCCACCGCAGCACCCTTTGAAAAGGCTGCCCGGTCAACGTATAGATGAATAGATTCGCGAGGCACAACAGGATCGCGTTCACGCCCGCCGGGGTGAGGAGTGCGTCGGCTGGTCGGGGAAGGTCGACGAGGAGAATGCCGGCCGCGGCCAGCACGACCAGGAGCGTGAGACGCCAGCCGAGCACGACCGCGGCAATCAGCGCGATCACCGAAAGCCAGGGGATCGTAAGCGAGCCACTCTCGGTGGGGACGACCGCCGCGAAGGCGGCCAGCAGCGCTGCGACGAGGATCACCGCGCCGACCGGTGACTGATACCGAAATCCGAGCTCGGCGAGACCGGCGGCGACGAACAGACTTCCGATCACCAGAAAGAGGCGCGGATCCAGTGGATTGACCACCGAGATCGCGCCAAGCAACGCGATGCCGGCCGCGATGGCCACGGCGACGATCGACCAGCGGACGGCGCCGGTCTGTAGCTCGTCGAGCACCGAGCCCCGATAGTCTACCAGGGCACTTCTAAACGACGCTTCGACGGACTCCGCGTTCATCTTCTTCCCCTTTCGGTCCGACAGACCAGGGATATCGGGCGGTGCGCGTCTGATGGCCAGGTTATGGCTATATTGTGTCCAATGCATGGCCAGCGTAGACCTTGCGGCGACCCATGCGCGCTAGTATGTTACATCCTATATCGAGGATGGCGCTCACCTTCCTCGGCGCAAGAACATGTGAGGTGGTGATTGAAAATGTCTCATTCGCAGATCAGCCGCCGCTCGGTGCTCTGGTCAATCGGCGGGAGCATGGTCGCGGCGTTGGTCGCTGCCTGTGGTGGCGCCACGTCGTCGCCCACCGCTGCTCCGGCCGCGCCGACGACTGCTCCCCAACCGACGCAAGCCGCGGCAGCGGCCCCGACCACGGCGGCCGCACCAACCACGGCAGCAGCCCCCACCACGGCGCCTACCGCCGCTCCGACGACCGCCGCTGCTGCGTCGCCCGCCGCGAATGCCGCCGCGGCGACGCCCGCGGCCTCCGCGACTTTTAACCTGACCAAGGAGAACATCGAGCTCTGGTTCCAGGGACACGTCGCCGGAGGCCAGGCCGAGCAACAGGCCTACGATGATACGATCAAGCAGTGGGAGCAGCTGCATCCGAATATCAAGGTTCGTTATCAGGTCGTGCCGGACGTCGAGCGCATCCAGAAGGTGACCGCGGAGGTTGCCGCGAACCAGGCGCCGGACCTGTGGCGCCACAACTACGGCGTCATCCGCCTCTGGGCCTCCCAGGGTCAGCTACTCGATCTTACCGATCGACTCAAAGGTTACGACAAGCTGTTTCTGCCGGCGTTTATGGCTTCGACCATTTACAAGGGACACTTCTGGGGCCTCCCGCCCACGACTGACACGTCCGCGATGTTCTATCGCGAAGACGCGCTCGAGGCCATCGGCGTGCAGGCGCCGACCGACGTCAAGGACTCGTGGACCTTCGACCAGTTCGGAACGATCTGTGACAAACTCCTCAAGGTGGGGAAGCAACAGTTCGCGTTCACCGAGAACCAGGGCGGCGGGCGCTGGGTCCCGAGCTATCTCTATG
>JBOGTX010000414.1:0-2142 GCA_050695695.1 Chloroflexota bacterium | reverse complement strand
TTCAACGCCTGCCGAAGAATGTCCTGATAGGGGACCGGATAGAGGTTGATGTCGTCGCGGCCAACCTTCGCCCGGTCGAGCTTGATCGCCGCGTCGTAGACCGCGGCGCCACCGGGCACGAGCTCGGTCAAGTGTCCGGGAAACCCGGTGAACTTGACGTGTGGCTCGCCAACCAGCGTCTCGTCGTCGAGGGCAACCATCAAGTTGACCCGATCGAGGATCGAGTGCCGGTCGTGCTCGCTGATGCGCACGCGATAATAGCTGTGCTCGCCCATGATATTCGAGTGGTACTCGATGTTGGCGAACACGCGCAAGCCACCGCGGACGATCGCTCGCGCGAACGATTCGGCGGATACGTTAATACCACTGCCCTGGGGACCACCGATCAGCCAGGTCACATCCTGGTTGCCCACTGTCTGCCTCCGGTCACTACTCAAGCATGTTTA
Organism: Chloroflexota bacterium; assembly: GCA_050695695.1. Lineage (GTDB taxonomy): Bacteria > Chloroflexota > UBA6077 > FW602-bin22 > CADDYW01 > JAJPKB01. Next base: position 1,696 of record JBOGTX010000414.1, on the reverse strand, counting down.
TAAGCTTAGCGCATCGCTTGTTATAAGTCGAATAGGAGTTTATGATAGCCAGGCAAAACATCGCTTATCGAACTTCGAGGGCTCGGCGGTTAGATCGACGTGCAGCTTCAGCACCTTCGCACGTTCTACGAAGTCGCGACCACCGGAAGCTTCACCCGGACCGCTGAAAAGCTCTACCTCAGCCAGCCAGCGGTGACCCAACAGGTCCGGGCGCTCGAGGCCGAGCTTGGCTTCCCCTTGCTGGAGCGGATGGGCCGGCGGGTTCGCCCGACGCCGGCCGGCGAGGCGTTGCTTCCCTACGCGCTGCGCCTGCTGGCCCTGCTGGAGGAAGGCTCGAGCGCGGCGCGCGAGGCGGCCGGGCGCGCCGCCCAGACCCTGCGCCTCGGCGCGGGGGATACCGTCGCAACCTACGTCCTGCCGGACCTGATCCGGGTTTTCCACGCGAAGCGGCCGGAGGCGGCGCTGCGCCTGGTCGTCGGGAACAGCGACCGGTTACTCGAAGCGGTCCTCGAAAACGAGGTCGAGCTGGCGATCTGGGCGCGCCAGGAGCCACACCACCTGCTCTTGCAGCGGACGTTCTGGCGGGCGCCGCTGGTCGCGGTCCTCCAGCCCGGGGATCCGCTGGCGAGCCAGCCCCGGATCTGGGCCCGCGAGCTCCAGGGCCGCCGCCTGCTCCTGCGCGGTCGGGCGTCGGCGATTCGCCGCTTCATCGACGACATCCTCCAGCGGGCCGGTCTCGAGCTGAACGACGTGGTCGAGATGGACCACCTGGAGGCGATCAAGCGAACCGTCGAGACGGGCTATGGCGCGACCGTCGCGCCAGCTTTCGCGGTCTCGCGCGAGGTTGGCCAGGGAGTGCTCGCGGCCGCGCCGCTGGCGGACGCCGGGGCGGAATTACCGCTCCACTACGTCCACTACGCGCACCGGCGCCTGTCGCCGCTGGCGCAGGTCTTCGTCGACCTCCTCGCCGACGTGGCCGCGAACACGACTTTACGCCCCACCAGCAAGAGCCTACAATTTCTGTAGAGGGGTCCGGAAAGGGTCAGTAGGTGAGAGACGTGCCGCGCAAGTCTCTCACCTACGCTACCTTTGCAGCCACCGTTTGGTACGAGGAATCGGAAAGTCGAGGTCATGATTGTGAGCGCGGTCCAACTCAGGCGCTGGTCTCGCGAGGAATACGACAAGATGATCGACGCCGGCATTCTCGGGCCGGACGATCGCGTCGAGCTCTTGGAGGGGGAAATCGTCCAGGTGGCACCTCAGCACGCTCCACACGCGTCGGGCGTCGTGGCAGCGGGCGAGGCCTTGCGCTCGGTCTACGGCGCCGGATTCTCGGTGCGGATCCAGCTTCCTCTGGCGGCCACGGCGGATTCCGAACCCGAGCCCGACGTCGCGGTCGTGCGCGGACACTGGCGCGACTTTACCAGGGCGCATCCGACGACCGCGCTCCTGGTCGTCGAAGTCGCCGATTCATCCCACCCGGCTGATCGGCGCCGGAAAGGGCGCATTTACGCGCACGCCGGCATCGCGGAATACTGGATCGTGAACCTGATCGATCGGGTCGTCGAGGTGTACCGGGATCCGCGGTCGGATACCGGTTACGCCACGGCCCTCGTCTTCGCGTCCGATCGAACGATCAGCCCGCTCTCGATGCCGTCCGCGGTGGTAGCGGTTGGCGACCTTTTGCCATAAAAGC
>JBOGTX010000413.1:0-4908 GCA_050695695.1 Chloroflexota bacterium | reverse complement strand
ATTCCCAGCGGTGCTCGCCGGGCAGCCGCGTTGGCGCCTGGAGCACGATGCCATCGCAGCCGAGTTGTTTGGCGAACCGAAGGTGATCCTCGGTTGTATCCGCGGGCAAGCCAATCGCGACCCGCATCGTATCTGGCATAACTGATGAGCCCCCTCAGGTCGAGAGTCCAACGGGCACACCGAGGTGCGTGCCCCGTGGCTGACGCGGGCATTCTAGTCGTCAGTGACATCACGATCAAGTGATCAGAAGCGGGCCAGGGGTAGGCGGCCTCCCGGCGGGGCTAGACGCTTCCCCGCGGTCTGTGCTATCGTCGCGATAGGTTCGAGCAGTGACACACCCTGATCGAGGAAAGAGTATGAAAGCGGCAGTTCTCTACGAGCGACGAAAGCCCCTGATCATCGAGGATCTCGAGATCGTCGCCGCCGGGCCCGGCGAGGTCGAGATCGAGCTCGTCGCCAGCGGCGTTTGCCATTCCGACCTTCACCACGTCAACCGCGACACGCCAACCGTTCTGCCAGTCGTTCTCGGGCACGAAGTGGCGGGCATCGTCACGTCGGTTGGCCCAAACGTCACCCGGGTCAAGCCCGGCGATCACGTGATCATCGCGTTTGGCTCGAAGTGCGGCGAGTGCTTTTATTGCCTGCGCGGCATGCCCTATCTCTGTACCCCGGCCAGCCCGGCGCGTCCCCGCTTGTCCAAGGGTGGCAAGACGATCAACCAGTTTCTGGAAGTGGCCACCTACGCCGAGCGCACCGTGGTCTCCGAGAAAAACGTCGTCAAGGTTCGGGATGACGTTCCCCTGGCGATCTGCTCGCTGGTGGCCTGCGGGGTCACGACCGGCATCGGGGCGGTGATTAACACCGCGAAGGTCGAGCCGGGCAGCAACGTCCTGGTCATCGGTACCGGCGGGGTTGGTCTGAACGTCGTTCAGGGAGCGCGCCTGGCCGGAGCGGCACGGATCATCGCGGTGGACGTCCTCGACAACAAGCTGGAATTCGCGCGGGAGATGGGCGCGACCCACCTGATCAACGCCACGAAAGAAAACGCCGTCGAAAGGGCCAGGGCGCTGACCGGCGGCTATGGGGTCGATTACGCCTTCGAAGTCATTGGCAATCCGAAGACGATCAGCCAGGCGTACGAGAGCCTCCGGAAGGGGGGTGTCGCGGTCGTCGTCGGCGTCTCCGACGAGAACGCCGAGCTGACGTTCAAGCCGGTCTGGATGATGCGCCAGTCCAAGACGCTGATGGGCTGCGCCTACGGATCGTCGCGTCCGCAGGTCGACTTCCCGCGGATCGTCGACCTCTACATGGAAAGGCGGATCAAGCTGGACGAGCTGGTCACCCGCCGCTTCGCCCTTGACGAGATCAACGAGGCCTTCCGGGCGATGGACGCCGGCGAAGTCGCGAGGGGCATTTTGGATCTGGCGTAGTGAAGGTGGACGTAATAATTTGGATTCCGAGGAACGTCCGGCTGGGCATGCGGGCGTCCTCGATGCTGAACGCCGGTGTCACGGCTCATTCGGGCGCGGCACGGCGCTCGTGACCCCACAGTTCGTCGTAGTGACGGAGCGTCCGATCGAGGTCGTACGGTGGGTCACCCGAGCGGAGCATCGGCGATAATTGGCGAGGGATGTCGCGAGCTAAACGCTGCTTCGCCCGAGGGGTGAGGCCAAACTGAGGAGCCTGCTCGGCAAGGGGGCGTTGGCCCAACTCCCCGAGCTTGGCGTCGACCAAACCACGGAAGTCGCCTGAGCTCATGTCGACCTCGACCTGACGAAAGAGGTCGAGGTCGTAGAAGTCGCGAATCGCCGGGTCCTCGCGGGTGTACGCCGCCCGGACTTTTTCGGCCCGGACCTCGGCCGCGTCCAGCGCCCAGCAGGAAGCGGCCGCGTAGGCAGGCATCAGAGGACCGGTCAGGATGCAGCGTAGTGGGGCCTGACGCGCTTGACGTAGGGTAGGGCCCATCGTAGCCTCGATCGAGATGCGTCCCTCGCCGCCCGGGACGAGCTCCGACGGGTAGGCGACCGTCCAGGTACCGTAGCTCGCCTGCGTCGAGCGATTGTCGGAGCGGAGCATGACCCCGACCTCGGACGCGATTGCCTTGAGCGCGTCACGCACCTTATCCATCTCTGGCGCATTCTTCCGGCGGTAGTTGGTACTGAATGGCCACGGGATCACGAAATCCGCGTCCTCGCTCATGCGGTGGCATCCCAGGTCGCACTTGCTCAGACAGGTCCCGCCTTTGAGCAGAAGCTGTTGGCCTCGCTCCTGAGCGAGGGCCCAGATCAGACGCGTGAGATGGAAGTCCTTTTCCACGACCAGTGCGTCGAATCCTTGGTGGGCTGCCTCCTGGTGGCAGGCGTCGGAGAGGATCTGTCGGTTGGGAAGGGGAGGGAGGTTCATGAATCATCTCCGGTAGCTTGCGTCGTGCCATCAGCGCTGTTGTCGCGCACTCGCCATGGTGAATGGATTGGACCGCCATTGGGCTCGTCGACGAATAGCGGGACCACCTGAGTGGGACGTTTGCTCTGAAGTAGCGGCGCCAGGCGCGCCCGGCTTACTCCCGCGCGGTCGAGCACGTACCCGAGCCGTTGTCGGGTGGAGCGGCGCGGCCAGCGGGCCGCGTAAGCGATCAGGCGGTCGACATCAACGGCGTTGAGCGCCCTCCGCACGGTGGAGATCGCGCTTCGGGCGCTTCCCAGCAGGTTGGGACGATCGATCAGGTCGAGCAGCGTCCGCTCGGGATCGCTCATCTGGACGGTGACCTGGCCGATTGAGACCGGCGCGATGCCGAGGCGATAGGCTTCTGGCCAGGCAAGGGTGTGGAAAACGATCCGCGCCGGGCCGAGCTGTCGGGGCGGGAGACGGTCGGCGACGAAGACGTCGACGACCGAGTGATAGACCTGTTCGGTGAGATGGTGGGTCGTCAACGCGACCGGACCGCCAACGTAATAGTCTCGCCCGCTCAAGAGATTGGCGACCGAAATCAGCGATGAGGTCGACCAGGGAGCGCCGATCGCGCGCATCGGGCGCACGCCGTAGACGCCCCGGCCAAGGTGTTCGAGCGCTCCCTTATGGTAAAGCCGCGCGAGAATCATCGTTGCCATCGGCTTGCTGACGTCCAGAGTCGACGCCAGCTCCGCGGTCGTGATGCGACTCACGCCGGTGCGTTCCCAGCTCGCGAGAAGGTCAACCTCCCGCGCCGAGAGGCGACCGACCGTGCTATCCATGTAGCTATTATAACAGAATCTGCAATATTCACTACAGCCATAGCACGGTCGCTCGTCAGGATCAAAGGCGTGATCCGGGCGGATTCAATCGTCGAAAGCCTCACCGGAGCCCGGCGAAGAGATCGTCCTCCTTTGGCGGGCCCTTCACCAGCGAGCGCGCGAGCACGTACTCTTCATAACCGAAAAGGTCCTCGGTGACGCCTTCGGGCAGCGGCTTGAAGAAGAAGCTATCCGCGGGAATCTGGGTCCGGTGGCAACGGAGCGCCTCGAGGCGCGCGTCGCGAAAGCGACGGACGTCAATGCGCGTCGTGATCTGCTCGTCGGGCGTTCCGAGCTTCTCGGGATCCGGGCCGTCGTTCTGATTGCCGGCCTCCTCGGGGTTCTGCTGACGCATCAGATCGCGCCAGCGCCGCATTCCCTCGCGCGAGATCGCGGTCTCGTACAGCTTGAGCGGCTGCCAGGGCGTCAGGTTCGGCGACGGCGCGAACGTTGGATCGGCGGCGCGATCGAACGCCGCGCGGGTGATCTGGTACGCCTTGATGTGGTCCGGGTGACCATAGAAGCCGAACGCGTTGTACGAGACCAGGACGTTCGGCCGATGGCGGCGGATCAGTTTGACCAGTCGCGCGGTGGCCTCGTCGAGATGCGCCTGATGAAAGCACGCCGGGTTCTGGTTCGCCGGGGTGTCCGCCATGCCGCTGTCGCGGTAGCCCAGCATCTCCACGGTGCCGATCCGCAGTTTGGCGGACGCACACCGGAGCTCGCCGGCCCGAATCTCGGCCAGCCGAGGCTGGGCCTCGACCGGGTCGAGGTCCGGATCGTGATTTTCGCCTTCCTCGCCGCCGGTGCAGCACACCAGGACGGTGGAAAGCCCCTCGTCGGCGTAGTGCAGATAGGTTCCGCCGGTCGAGATGACTTCGTCATCCGGGTGGGCGTGAACCGCCATCAAGCGCAGATCTGGCTGTTTGGGCACAATTGTTCTCCTTGGGAAGAGTCCGGAAGCTGAACGCTCGGATCTGAAATGTTGGTATCGCTTGATTCTACCGAGATTTCGCGGAGGGTGCGAATCGCGCGCGATTCTATCACACCACTGGCTCCGGCATTGGTCTTGCTGACGGTCGGGCGTCAGTCGAGAACGGCTGACCAGACCCAGGCGAAAGATCATCGACCGAGGAGAGATCAGCTATGGCCAATCGCTGGCAAGACGACCAGTCGTCGGGACCGACGCAAGGCCCGCAGTCCCAATCGTGGAACCAGGGAAGCTCGAGCGATCAAAGCGGCTCCGGACGCGGCAGCCAGAGCGAGTTGATCTGGCAGAACCGCCTGCAGAAGCAGGTGCACGAAGCCGAGCAGAACGAGCAAGACGGCGCGCTGACCGCCGGCTACAAAGCCGATCCGCGCGAGATCGTCTCCTTGCTCGTCCGCGCCCAGGCGAGCGAGTGGAGCTCGTTCCTTCAGTATTGGCACCATTACTTCATGGCCTCGGACATTCACAGCGTCGAGGTCAAGAACGTCTTCAAGGAGCACGCCGAGGACGAGTACGAGCACGCGCGTTTCTTTGGCGAGCGGATTCAGCAGCTTGGTGGGGTTCCGTGCGACAAGCCGGAGGACATCGCCCGCTTGACCCCAACACCGGTCGAATACAACCACGACCTGCGAAGCATGATGGAGGCTGATG
>JBOGTX010000412.1:0-7636 GCA_050695695.1 Chloroflexota bacterium | reverse complement strand
CTCTTCCGTGGGGCGCGGTGGTTTCTCCCTGATTTACGGGAACGGTAGGTCCAGCACTCCCTGACAGGCGTCCTGAACGGCTTTCATGCCCTGCTCAAAGGGAACGTCGCCGTAGAAGAGCGGCTGGGTCAGGTTGCTCCACTTATCCTGGAGCTCGGCGTAGCGCGCGTTTCCGGGCAGCGGGAAGTTTGTCGGGCCCGACGGGTCTTTCAGCCAACCGAGCACCTTGGTGAAAATCGGGTTGAGCTTGCCAACTTCGGGCGACTGCCAGGTCGAAAAGCGGGGATTCGGCGCGAAGTGGTCCTTGACCAGGCCGGCGATGCCCGCGTCAGTACTCGCCTCGTAGACGATCAGGTCGTACGCCTTCTCCGGCGCCTTCGACTTGGCCGAGATGCCAAAGCAACTGCTAAAGATGTAGAACGAGCGATTTCCCGTCATGCCCTTGGGGAACAGGACCGCGTCCCATTTGAACTTGTTCCCAACCGTGTCGCCCAGGCCAAGCACGGTGTTGATGTCCTCGAACGAGGTCGCCAGCTTGCCGGCTGGAAACCCGGCGCCCTGCGGCCCGGACTGAAGGGATGCCTTCAAGGGAGCCGCCTTGTACTTGACGCGGAGGTCGGTCTGCCATTGAGCGGCTGCCGTCGATTTGGGATCGGTCGCGAACTGGAACTTCGTGCCGTCGCTCGAAATGATATCCGTTCCCCAGGTGCGAGCGAGCGCGCTGAAGTCGTAGTAGGTGCCACAAAGGTAGTCGGTTCCGAAGACCTTGTTTGCCTGATCGGTGACCTTCGCGGCGGTCTCCGCGAAGTCCTGGACGTTCATGTCGTCGGTTGGCGGTGTCACACCCTTGGCGGCAAACAGGTCGAGGTTGACGGTCACGACGGCGTAGTTGCCGTTGTCGAAGTCATAGGGTAGGCCAAACAACTTTCCCTTGTAGGTAGAGTTGTCGATCGCCCCCGGGAAGAAGTCGGACATTCCCGGATCCTTGGTCTTGACGTAGTCGTCGATCGCTCGGTAGGCGTTCTTGGCCGCGGGAAGCGGAAACCACTTACAAGCCGCGTAGGAGATGTCCTGAAGCGTTCCCGCCGCGATGGCGCTCATGGTTTTCGTCTGGGCATCGCCATAGGTCACGGTGTCGATCCGGAGAGTGACGTCGGGATTCTTATCCGCCCATTGCTTGGCGAAATCGCGTTGCCAATTCAGGGATTCGCCGCTTTCCGTGCCGATGCTCAGCGAGATCTTCCCACCCGCGGGCGCCGCCTGGCTGGCCGGCGCGGCGGTTGCTGTCGCCCCGGTCGAAGCTGACGGGCTCGACGAAGCCGGCGCGCTGGTGGCCGGAGTCGCGGCCGGGGTGGAGGTGCCGCTGCATGCCGCCAGAATAGGGACGGCCAGCGCCAGGGCTCCACTCAACTTCAGGACCTTCCGTCGGGTCAACGTCTGACTATTCACGATCTTCCTCTCTCCTGATTTTGCGAACGTTTCGAGCTGGCCAAGCCACGAAGGCCAGCGGGTCTCGGTTCGAAATGACACCTGGCACGGACCTGGCGGACGCACCACGAAGGCGTTTCCCTCGACATCCTCCACGATTCCGCGGTATCCCCCTCTCCCTCCTACCCCTTGATCCCGGTCAAAACGATGCCCTCGACGAAGTACCGCTGGGCGGCGAAAAAGATGACGACCGGCGGGATCACCGCCATCACCGACGCCGCCATCAACAGGTGTTCCATGAGCTGGCCGCCACCACCCGAGATCTGTTGAAACGCGCTGAGACCGACGGCAACGGTGAACATGTCCGGGGTGTTCAAGTAGATGACCGGCGTGATGAAGTCGTTCCAACTGCCGAGGAACCAGAGAATTGCCAGGGCCGAGAGCGCGGGCTTGCACAACGGCATGAGAATCGACCAGTAAATCCGAAATGGGTTCGCGCCATCGGCCGTTGCCGCCTCGTCCAGGTCCCGGGGAATCGTCATGAAGAACTGCCGGAGCAGGAAGATGCTGAAGCCACCACCCCCGAACCAGGCCGGAACCCAGAGTGGCAGCAGGGTGTTGACCCAGCCGAGGTAATGGAAGAGGATGAACTGTGGGATCAGGGTGATTTGCACCGGCAGCATCAAAGTGCCCAGGGTAGCGACAAAAAGCGCGTCTCGCCCGCGGTAGCGAAAACGGGCGAAGGAATAGGCGACCAGCGACGACGACAGGATCGCGCCGACGGTGCTCAGCACCACGACGATCAGGCTATTTTTCACCCAGAGCCCGTAGGGCTCGCGCGCGAAAACCTCGGCGTAGTTTTGAACCTGGGGCACCGCGGGCAAGAACGGTGGCGGAAAGGTGTTGATCTCGCCGATGGTCTTGAACGAGCTCGAGATCGCCCAGAAGAAAGGAAAGATGAAGATGATCGACAGTGCGAACGCGCCAACGTAAAACCCGAGCAACCCGATGGGAAGCGATGAGCCTCTCACGCTGGCCACCCGCGACGCCGCGTCGCCCTCCCTCACGCTACTCGATCGCATCTACTTCGCCTCGCCCCCGTAGTAGACCCACCGCCGCGAAAAGACCAACTGGATGACCGTGAACACGAGAACGACCACGACGAAGAGCCAGGCCATCGCCGAGCCGTAGCCCATCTCGAAGTACTTGAAAGCCTGGTTGTAGAGATACAGCGCGTAGAACCAGGTGGCGTAATTCGGTCCGCCCTCGGTCGCGATGTAGGCGACGGTGAACACTTGCAGCGCGCCGATCATTCCGAGAATGAAGTTGAAGAACATGGTCGGCGAGATCATGGGAAAGGTGACGCTCCAGAACTTCCGCCATCGCCCGGCGCCGTCGATGTCGGCAGCGTCGAGCAGCGAACGGTCGACGCCCTGCAGCCCGGCCAGAAAGATCAGCATCGTGCTGCCACCCCAGCCGGCCCACAGGCTCGTCAACGCGATCGATGGCAGAGCCCAGGCGGGGCTGGCGAACCAGCCGGGCCCCTGAATGCCAACCGCGCCCAGCAGCTGGTTGATCAGCCCGAGGTTCGGCTCGAAGAGCCAGATCCACAGGAGGGCAAGCGCCGCGGTCGGAGTCAGACTGGGCAAAAAGTAGAACGTCCGCAAAATTCCAATGCCCCTGACCGCTCGGCTCAGGAGCATCGCCAGCAACAGAGATCCGAGCAGTCCAAGCGGCACGGTGAGAACACTGTACTCGAGAGTCTTCGAGATCGACAACCAGAAGAGATTATCGCCAAACAAAGCGTGCTCGTAGTTGGCGAGGCCAATGAACCGCGGTGGCGAGAGGATGTCGTACTGGGTGAGGCTGAGGTAGACCGAGGCGACGATCGGTCCGATAATGAACACGATCAGCCCGATGAGCCAGGGCAACAAAAACAGGTAGCCCCAGAGGGCGTACCCTGCCTGATAGCGCGTGTCGACCCCGACGATGCGCGCGATCAGCGGGCGCTCCGGGGGCAGTAGCGCCGGTCGCGGAGATGTTCCAGCCATCAAGCCTCTCCTGTGACGCGCCGGGTTCGCCTTTCGCGCGAGTATAGGGGAGCCTCTCGATCAGGTCAAGAGTCGAACGGCCGCGGCCCTTGACCGCCAAGGCGTTGGTGGGCAGCCGCCTCCGTGCAGGCTAGCCGCGCACCTCGATGACCCGGAGAGGGAAGACCACCTTGAACGACGTTTCTCGGATCCCCACCCGCGACTTTCTCGGGCGCTACCTCGGTCCCCAACGAGCGCGCGTGCTTTTGCTCGCCGCGCTTTTGCTGACCAGCATCGCCCTCGATCTCGTCGGCCCCCAGATCCTTCGCGTTTTCATCGATCGGGCGACCAGCGGCGCCGACCTTACCTTCCTGGCGCACCTGGCTGGCCTCTTTCTCGTCGTCGCGATCATCGGCCAGGCCGTCGGCGTTGGCGAGACCAGCGTCGCCGAGAACCTCGGTCAAACCTGCACCAACGAGCTACGCGCCGATTTGACCGGCCATTGCCTCGGCCTCGACTTGAGTTTCCATAACTCGCGCACGCCGGGCGAGCTGATCGAGCGGGTCGACGGCGATGTGGCGAACCTGGCGAACTTTTTCTCGCGCTTCGTCGTCCAGATCGTCGGCAGCGCGGTTCTCCTCATCGCCGTCCTGGCGCTCCTCTTCGCGGTCACGCTCACGATCGGCGCGGCGGTCAGCGTGGTAACGATCATCGCGCTGGCCGTCCTGCTTCGCCTGCGCGACGTTGGCGTGCCACGCTGGAAGGCGGCACGCCAGGCGAGCGCGGAGCTGTTCGGCTTTCTCGAGGAGCGCCTGGCGGGCATCGAGGATCTTCGCTCGTCTGGCGCGGTCGAGCACACCCTCCGTCGCCTCGCCGAGCGCAGTCGCGTCCTGTTCGTCGCCGAGCGCCTCCGTGAGCTCGTCTCCACGTCCACCGGCTTCAGCGCGAATCTCCTGCTGACCCTGATCACCGTCGTCGGGCTCGCCCTCGCCGCCCAGGCGTTCCTCCGGGGCGAGATCAGCATCGGGTCGGTGTACCTGGTCTTCAGCTACGCCCAGCTCCTGAGTCGGCCCCTGGACCGGCTGACCCGCCAGATTCAGGACCTCCAGCGCGCGGTGGCGAGTCTGGCCCGGATTCAGCAGCTCCTGGCCACGCCGAGCCGGCTCGCCGCCGGTGGCGACGCCCTCCTGCCGCGCGGCGCCCTGGCGGTGGACGTGGACGCGGTCACCTTCGGCTACGATCCGGACGATGCCGTGCTGCGCGACCTCTCGCTGACGATCCGGGCCGGCGAGGTCGTCGGACTCCTCGGGCGGACCGGCAGCGGTAAAACGACGCTGGCGCGGCTCGTCGCGCGCTTTTACGACCCGGTGGCTGGGGCGATCCGGGTTGGCGACGTCGATCTGCGCAGTGCCGCGGCGAGCGAGACCCGACGCGCGATCGGGATCGTCTCCCAGGAGATCCAGCTCTTTCACGCCAGCGTGCGCGACAACCTCACCCTCTTCGATCCCACGATCGCGGACGAACGGGTCGTCGGAGTCTTGAGCGATCTCGGGCTTCTGGCGTGGTGCCAATCGCGGCCGGGCGGACTGAACGCGCGCCTCGCCACCGGCGGCCTCTCGGCCGGCGAGGCGCAACTGCTCGCCTTCGCGCGGGTGTTCCTGCGAGACCCTGGCCTGGTCATCCTCGACGAAGCCTCCTCGCGGCTCGACCCGGTGACCGAGCGCAAGATCGAGCACGCACTGGATCGCCTTCTGGTTGGACGGACCGCGATCGTCATCGCTCACCGGCTGGCCACGGTGGAGCGCGCCGACACCATCGTCATCCTCGAAGCTGGCCGGGTGATCGAATGGGGTCCGCGCGAGGCGCTGGCGCGCGATGCGACCTCCCGCTTTCACCGGCTCCGTCAGTTGGGACTCGAGGAGGTGCTGGCGTGAGCACCCTGGCTCGGGTCTGGGGCCTGGCTCGTTTCCGCCTCGGGCTCTACCTTTTGAGCGGCATGCTGGACAGCGCGCTCCTCTACGTCATGCCGCTGGTGCCGGCGCTGATCGTTCGCCAGTTTTTCGACGCGCTGACCGGCCAGCAATCAGCCGGTTGGAACGCCTGGACGTTGCTGACGCTCCTGGTCGTCTACGCGCTGATTCACTACGTGGCCGGGGTCATCGGGGGAGTCGTCGAGGTCTCGACCCAGCAGATCGCCGCCGCGCTCCTGCGCACGAACGTGCTCCGTCAGGTGCTTCGCGCACCCGGCGCCCGCGCTCTGCCCGCCTCATCCGGCGAGGCGATCAGCCGGGTTCGCGACGACGTCAATAACGTCGTCTGGTTCCTGACCTGGACCCTCGATCCAGTCGGCCAGGTGCTCGTCCTCGCCTTCGCCTTGATCGTGCTGGCGCGGATCGATCTTTCGATCACCGTGGTCGTCCTTTTGCCGGTCTTCGCCGTCGTCGTGGGCATCCGGATCGTCACTCGACGAATCCGGCGCCTGCGCCGAGCGAATCAGGAGGCGATCGGCGAAGTGACCGGCTTTCTCGGCGACGTCTTCGCCGGGGTGGGGACGCTCAAGGGCGCCGGGGCCGAGACGAACGTCGTCGGCTACCTGCGCAAGCTGAATGAGGCGCGACGCCGCGCGGCGGTGAACGATCAGGTCTTCAGCCAGCTCGTCAGCTCGGTCGCGACCAATACCGCCAACCTGGGCACCGGCGTCCTGCTCCTGGTCGCGGCGAACGCGATGCGCGAGACCTCCGCCGGCGCGCGCTTCACGGTCGGCGATTTCGCCCTGGTCGTGTCCTACCTTGGCATCCTGGCCAACGTTACCAGCGGGTTCGGCGAATTTCTCGGTAAGCTCCGCCAGACCGACGTCTCGTTCGATCGCCTGGGCGCGCTGCTGCCCGGCGCGTCGGCCGACCTGCTCGTTCGCCCGAGCCCGGTGTTTCCGGCGGATTTTCCACCGGCCCGTGGTCCCGCGCCCCTCCCGGACGGCGAGCGCCTCGACCGCCTCGACGCCCTGGGCCTCGGCTATCGATTTCCCGAGTCCGGACGGGGCATCGACCGGGTCGACCTGCGGCTGCGGCGTGGCACGCTCACCGTGTTGACCGGGCGAGTGGGCTCCGGCAAGACGACGTTATTGCGCGCCCTGCTTGGCCTGCTCCCGCTCGACGCGGGCGAGGTGACCTGGAACGGCCAGCCGGTTCGCGACCTCGCCGGGTTCATGGTACCGCCCCGGGTTGCCTACACGCCGCAGGTGCCACGGCTGTTCAGCGAGACGCTGCGCGAGAACGTGCTGCTCGGCGCTCCCGACGACGACCGCGCCCTGACTCGAGCCATCCACCTGGCGGTGCTGGACCGCGATCTGCCTCGACTCGAGCGCGGCCTCGACACGCTGGTCGGGCCACGGGGAACGCGGCTGTCGGGGGGGCAGGTCCAGCGGACGGCTGCCGCCCGCATGCTCGTTCGGGGCGCTGAGCTACTGGTCGTCGACGATCTGTCGAGCGCGCTCGATCTAGATACCGAGCGCGAGCTCTGGGATGGCCTGCTTGGCCAGCCCGGGCACACCATCCTCGCGGTCTCGCACCGGCGAAGCGTGCTGCGGCGGGCCGATCGAGTCGTCGTTCTCGGAAACGGGCTGGTGGAAGCCGAAGGAACGCTCGACGACCTTTTGAGCCGCAGCGACGAGCTGCGGCGAATCTGGTGGGCCGAACCGGCGGATCTTGATGGCTGAGCGACCCCGGATCCACGGCAGGCAACCCGGATTTGGGAGCAGGCGGTGACCCCGGTCCGCCCGGGAGACCTCTCCCTCGATCCCTCCCCGACGCGGGGAGGGAAGCTTCAAGATGGAAACCGGTGCCCATACCGGGCATCATCGCTGACGGGAGATGTCGGTCACGCCTACCGGTCACTGGTCCCAAGCCCCTCTCCCCGCGCCGGGGAGAGGTCGGGAGAGAGGTTCCCCGGGCTGACGCCCACGTGCCCGTGCCCTCCACATTCGGGACGCTTCACGGTCGATCAATGATCGAGCGCCCGCGCATCCGTATCGATTTGCGCTACTAGCCGCTTCGCCACCGTGGCGACCCGGGCGTTGCGGCTCCTGGTAAACGGGTCGAGCGCCTGGCGCTCGCGGCCGAGCAGGGGACGCATCGCCGCCACCAGCTTCTGGTGACCCGGGCCCGAGGTCTGGCCGGTCT
>JBOGTX010000411.1:0-3531 GCA_050695695.1 Chloroflexota bacterium | reverse complement strand
CGGTATCGAGGATCAATCCGTCGAAGTCGAAAATGAGGGCACGGATCGGCGGCATCATCGGCTGGGGATTGGATGGCACGTGATCTCCGAAAATTGATTTGCAGCGAGCACGCCACCATTATAGGCGATGACGTCTATAGGCGATGACGTCGGGCTTTGACCAACGCGCCTCTCGACGCGGGGTATTCCCCTGGCCAGGCGGACCATCCGTGTGATTGACAAGGCTGCTATACTAGCAACCACTTGGATTGCCGCGCGATGCGGTAACCTTCGGTCAGGGCAAGCTCCCAACCACCTGAATCGTCCTCGAGATCGCTTCCTCTTCCCTGGCCCGGTGCGTCCGCGCCTCTAGCCTGGCCAATCGAAGAACGCTCCGCCCCGCGGAGAGGAGATTGCTGTGTCATTATGGCTGGCGATACGGCCGATCGTTCGTTCCCTGGGATTGGTCTCAGGTTCCCCGAGAGCGATCTCACCGAAGGACGCGAAGGATGATCCTTCGGCGAACCGGGCCCGGCCGGCGATCCCGGTCGGGCTTTTGCTCGGGATTCTCCTGACGGCGCTCGCGGCGACCGGGACCGCCTTCGCGGCGAATGAGCCTACGCCGACGAATGCCCTGTACGACGTCTCGTTTCCGGAGTGCGCTGGCGGCTACGCGCCGCCGTCCGGCGCGCTGATCATCGGGGTCAATGGCGGACGCGCGTACACGGTGAATCGCTGCTTCGACCGACAGGTCCAGTGGGCGCTCGACCGGGGCGCTCGGCCAGATCTGTACATGAATCTGAACTATCCGAAGGGGCCGCCACCGGCCTCGGCGACAAATGGCCCACGTGGTCGGTGCGCGGCGACCGACCAGGGATGTCTCGCGTACAATTACGGCTACAACGCCGCGAGCTACGCCGATCAGGTCGCGAGCGCCCGGATCTCCGATCCCCGCGCCTGGTGGCTGGACGTCGAGACCGCCAACTACTGGTCGCCAAACCAGGCGGCGAACGCCCAGGTCATTCAGGGCGCGATCGACTACTGGCACCAGCGGGGAAAACCGATTGGCATCTACTCGATCCTGCCGATGTGGCAACGAATCGCCGGTGGCTTCGCTCCTGGCCTTCCCAACTGGGTCGCCCAGGTGACGGCATCGATCCCCACTCTGAGCTATTGTTCGGCCGAGTTCGCGTTTGGCGGTGGCGCGGTGGCGATGGTGCAGCACTGGGATGGCGCCCACGACGTCGACTATTTCTGCGCCGGCACGCCCCCCGCGGGCTCGACGACGCCCGCCCCTGCCGCGAACCGCGCGAGCGGCACGCTGATCGGAAGCACCGGCGGCTCGTCGGCGTATGACACCTTCGATTACTGGGGCGGGAACCAGAATGAGACGGTGACGGTCAATTTCTCGCCCCAGGGTCCGGACACGACGAACGGCTTCTTCGTCAGCCTCTGGCAACACGGCGCGCAGCTCGCGAAGATTCGCGCCAGCGACTTCCGAACGCCCGGCCAGATCAGCATGAGCTTCTCCTCGGGCACGTCCGGCCCGATGACGGTGCAGCTCACCAGCTACGACGATCCCAGGTCCACCCCGCCGATCACCTATTCGATCACGCGACAATCGTCATAGATCTGCTGATCGAGACCCGAGCTCGGGTCTCGCTGGAAGAGTGGAGGTGAGCCCATGAGCGCGACCCCTTCGTTCGAGCCGATCGCCGAGGGATTCGATTCGCCGGAAGGCCCGGCCTTTTCCGCGACTGGCGATCTCTACTTCGTCAACTGGCTCAGTAGCTCGATCAACCGGATCGGCGCCGGCGGGCAGGTCCGCGAGGTCGCGAACACCGGCGGTATTCCCGCCGGGCTGGCCTTTCATCAGGATGGCACCCTCTATTGCGCCGACGAGGGAAAAGACGTTCACGGCGTGGTTCGCGTTGGTCTCGACGGAGAGATCACCCCCTTCGTCGACCAGTTCGAGGGAAAGCCGCTGAATGGGGCGAACGATCTCGTCTTCGATCGACGGGGCGTCCTGTACTTCTCCGATCCCTGGGGCTCGTCGGTCGAGCAGCCGATTGGCGCCTTCTACCGGGCGTTTCCCGATGGGCGGTTGCAGCGCATCGACGAGGGGCTCGCCTTTCCGAATGGCGTGGCGCTGAACCAGGACGAGTCGGCGGTCTACCTTGCCGAGACCGGCCACAATCGGATCCTGCGGTACTCCATCGCATCGAATGACGCGATCGGCGAACGCACCGTCTTCGCGCGGCTGGGCGGCGGACCGGGACCGGACGGCATGGCCTTCGACACCGAGGGCCGGCTCGTCGTCGCCCATCACGGCGCCGGTCGGCTCGTCGTGCTGGATGCGAACGGGGGAGAGGCCGGCGAGCTCCGGGTGCCGGGGCGCTTCCCGACCAACGTCGCCTTTGGCGGACCAGGGCGCGCCACGCTGGTCGTCACCGAGGTCGAGACGCGGTCGGTGTATCGGGTCGGGCCCGGCCTCCGCGGCCAGCCGCTATTCGGAGGTCAGGGGCACCGCTGATCGATCGGCCGAGAGCGCCGCGACCGCCTCGCGCGCCATTTGAAGAAACTCGGGCCTCTGGCGAGTGTCGGCAATGGCGCGGCAACTTGCCAGGAAAAGAGCAAGCGCTTCGTCGCGCGAGTCAGTGCCCAGAGTGTCCATGATCTCTTCGACGGCGAGGCCGGTCTCAGCCGCCAGCTCGGAGAAGGACGCCCTTCCCTGCCGATACTGGTCGGCTGCCCACCCGCGAAGGATCGGGCGAGCAAGCTCATCCCCTGCCTTTTCCAGAAAGGCGCCTTGCGACTGCCCCATCAAGCGGGCAGCTGTTTCCAGGCGCCGCGCCGCGCTCGGTGGCAGTCGAACCGAAACCGTCTTACGCACCGTGACCAATTTGCCCTCCTTCCCGGGGTTGCGTCGTCCTGGCAACCTGGGCCAACGCCGCCGCCAGCAGGTGCGGACTGACGGTCTGAAGCGCCGCCAGCCGCGCGAGCGCGAACAGCGCCTCGCGAGTGTCGAGCCGACCATCGACGAAAAACGACACCACCAGCACCGGCGTGCAGACTACCCTGATACCAAGGCGGACCGCGGCCTGATACGGCCGATAATCGTCAAGGAACAGGAGCCACCCCGGATGGTCCAGCGCCAGGCTCATCGCGGCCCGCTCGCCAACCCCGAATTCCCGAACGCGGTGAGTTATGGCGGGCCGCGCGGTCAGAAATCCCTGGCGCGCCAGGCGCCAGAATTCCCTTCCGCTCGGAAATGCCTTGTCGCGCTCCGCCGCCACGGTTGGCTCGTAAAATAGCTCGTAGGCGTCGAGCAGGTGCGACACCAGACCGGACCGGTGGGCGTTGATCCAAAAGGAGCTGTCCAGTGTTGCACTTTGCTTCACCAGAGCAGTATAGCGCGTCTCGCGGTAGAACGTCCAGCCATCGCTTGGCGTAGCGTTTGGATCCTAATTTTTTTCTCAAACCGGCGGCGCTCCTTCGCGAGCAAGACAGGGCATGATGCCCCCGCCCCTCACTGCACGGCCCGTCCCCAGG